>JAFZOA010000564.1 GCA_017550775.1 Ruminiclostridium sp.
GACTATCAGCGCCTTGTCGTCCCACAGGAAGACCTTCTGGACGAACGTATTCAGCACCTGTCGCATAAGACCGTCGGACGCGCTCTCGGCAGCACGGAGCCGCTCGAACCAGCGGATTATTTCTGCGCGTGTCGGAATGTGGGCGGCGGTGAGCTTTGCGGAAAACAGCTCTTCTTCAAGCTCGGACTTCTGCAATTCAAGATTATCGAGCTTATCCAGGAGAGCCTGCGTCTTATGTTCCAGAAGCATATCCACGATGCCGCTCTGCTTACACTTGATAGCCTCTATCTTCTTTTCAAGCTCTGATACGCGGTCAACTTCCATTGACGCGGTATAAGCTGCTATGACCTTATCTGCGAGCTTTTCCTTGTTCGCTTCCATATTCAGCAGGTCAAGCACCTGATCGGAGACGAACCATTCTATGAAACTCTTGCGTTCTGACTTCTTCCCGCACTTCCCGGTTTCGAGCTTGTGAGAACGACACTTGTAGTAGTGGTGCTGTTCTCCATTCGTCGATGTGCCGCCGACTGCGATCATAGGCTCACCGCACACGCCGCAGAACAGCTTCCCGGCAAGATAATACTCGACCTTAGCCCTTGTACGTGCAGGGGCTCTTTTTGTACGCTCTACAAGCTTCTGGACCTTATCAAATGTATCACGGTCTATCAATGCGGGACAGCCTCCTTCGATAACGATGTCTTCGTAAGAATACACGCCGATATATTTTTTGTTTACGAGCATATTGTCGAATGTCGAGACCTGGAACTTCCTTCCGGCGCGTGTGCGGTATCCTCTCTCGTTGAGGTAATCGGCGATCTGTTTCTTTCCCTTACCGTCGGCATACATACGGAATACTATGCGCGGGATCTCGGCGGTCGCGTCGTCGATATGCAGCTTCTTATCCTCTCCCCACTTGTAGCCGAGAGGCGGGGGAGCTCCTACGGACTGACATTTCAGAGCCGATTCCCGCATACCGCGCTTTGTCTTCTGCCCGAGCTCGGCGCTGTAGAACTCCGCCATAGCCTCAAGCATCGCCTCGGTTATGATACTTTCGGGGGTATCGGAAAGAGCTTCTGTCGCGGAGATCACCTACACACCATTCTGACGCAGCTTCATCTTATAGAATGAGCTGTCGTAACGGTTTCGGGAGAAACGGTCGAGCTTGTACACGAGAACATACTGGAAGAGCTCTTTGGAGCTGTCCGAGATCATCTTCAGGAACTCCGGGCGGTTTGCGGTCTTTGCGGACTTTGCACGGTCGATGTACTCTCCGATTATCGTATAGCCTTCTCGTAAGGCGAACTCACGGATAACTCGTATCTGTCCTTCTATGGACTGTTCTGTCTGCCTGTCGCATGAGTAACGGGCATATATTACGGCTTTTTTCTCTTGCATAAAAAACCACCTCCATGATATATTATGATAACGTTGACAATTTCATAGAGATGTGGTATAATATATGAGTCTTAGGGTGTTGGTGTTTTATTATACCACATCTATTAAGTCCTCTCATCGGTGGCCGCCGGTGAGGGGATTTTTTTATCCGGCGATCCCGATAACCTTACCTGCACATTTTATAAAATCGCCCTCAGTGAAAACTATATCTTTATAGTCACTGTTTACGGAGATCAAGCGGTCTCCACCGTATTGCTTGATATATCCCTGTCCATTCACTACAAAGATACCCGTCTCACCGATATTTACGCGGTCTTGTATCTTTACCAGTACAATATCGTTGTCATGATAGATCGGCTCCATGCTGTTACCATAGATTGTGACTGCAAAGTCAGCCTCGTTCGCTTCGGGAGTGTCGGGTATGTCTATCTCGTCCCATTCGTCGCGGTCTTCGAGGTCGAAGCCGAAACCGGCAGAGGCTTTATATTCGCTGTGTTTTATCTTGATAGTATGGGTGGGCTTTGATTTATTAAATTTGAAATCCTTTATACGCCTGTTTTTTAGTTCATATAACTTGAATTTAAGGTACTCGGTAGTGCTTTCATTTAACTCAATTATGTCATCTGGGGAAATTTCAAGAGATCCATCGGGGTATTCAAGAAGCATATATTCTTCTTCATGGGCTTCCGTAATTACAATACGGTAGCCCATCTTATTTAATTTATGCTCAAATTCTGCTTCCCACATTGTAGATTCTACAGGAGCTGGGTCAAACCACAAATCGACGCCCTCTATAAGTTCTGAACTTGATATGTTAAAAACAGCTGCTATTTTTACTATGTTTGCCCATGATGGGGAAACAATACCTTTTTCGTATTTTGAAATAGCTGCGCTTTTTAGCCCTAATGAAGTAGCTAATTGTTCTTGTGTCATTTTTCGTTCTTTTCTTAAAACTTTTATTTTCTCACCTATATACATAAAATCACCCCCAATTTATATTTTATCTTACAAAGACAAAAAAATCAAGACTTTTTTATAATATTTTAAAAAATTTTTATAAAATGTCTTGACAAGATAATCGCGTTGTGATATTATCTTTATAAGATAATACGAAAGGAGGAATTTCCGGTGAAGATAAGTAAAGAGAAAATAGAACTCATTGCCGCTCGACAGGGGCTATCATCTAAAGAACTATCTGAAAGATGCGGAATATCGAGACAAAACTTATCGACCATTAAAACCAGAGGAACTTGTAATACAACCACCGCCTTTAAGATATGTCGTGCGCTGAAATGCGATGTATCTGCGATAACTGATTAGTAGAAAGTGAGGGCAACACATGAACGAGATCACAGTATTCAACAATACCGAGTTCGGCTCGGTAAGGACAATTGAGGTAGGCGGCGAGCCTTACTTCGTGGGGAAAGATGTAACAGATATCCTCGGTTACAGTAATGCTCGTGATGCACTTATTAATCACGTTGATGAGGATGACAAGAATACCGTCGCGATTTACGACGGAAACAAAGGAAACCCCAATCAGACTATTATTAACGAGAGCGGACTGTACAGTCTGATAATGTCAAGCAAGCTCCCGAAGGCAAAGGAGTTCAAGCGCTGGGTAACAGCTGAGGTGCTTCCGACGATACGCAAGCACGGCGCGTATATGACAGATGAAACATTACATAGAGCGCTTACAGAGCCGGATTTTCTCATTCAACTTGCGACACAGCTTAAAGAAGCCAAAGAACAGAACAAGGCTCTTGAGGTCAAGGTTTCATCTCTCACTGTGGACAAACAGATAATGCAGCCGAAGGCCGATTACTTTGATGAGCTTGTTGACAGAAACCTGCTTACTGGTATTCGGGAGACCGCGAAAGAGTTACAGGTCAAGCCAAAGGTGTTTGTGAACTTCCTGCTTGAAAAGAAATATCTTTACCGCGATAACAAGGGCAAGCTAATGCCGTATGCAAAGCACGTTGAGACGGGTTTGTTTGAACTCAAAGAGTTCACGAACGATAAGACAGGATTTTCAAGCACTCAGACTTTTATAACGCCTAAGGGCAAGGAGACATTCAGGCTTTTGCTTATCGGAAAGTGAGGTGACAATCATGGCTGAAAACAAGAGATTCCGGGACTCAGCAACTCCCGAGGAACGCAGTATCATACTGGAACGTCTGAAGAACGGCGACAGCGCTCCCCGCATAGCGTTCGATATGGGGCTCACGTTAAAAGTCGTATGTGATATCCGCAATGAGGCGCTGGAACGCGGGGAGATCACGCTCCCGCCCGAAGAGAGACCGGGGCTTACCTCGTTTAAGGTACAGCAGTATTGCATAGCAAACAATCTGTTTAACCGCGGCAGCTATGAGCGGTATGAGCGTATGCTTGAACTAGCAGGCAAGGGTTTCCCGGTACACGATATCGCCACGATGATATGGATATGCTCGGAAACCGACAAGCACGCGGAGGAGATCGAGCAGGATCTTCGGGCGATGATCCCGGATGCAGCTGAAAGGAGTGAGGAGTATGCCGATCAGAGCGGTTTATCCCCGGCAACGTGACAGACCGGTAGTTATTAAAACTACGATAGGTAACGCCCGTGAGCGGTATGAGGCGATGCGGAAAGGAAAGCCGGTACCGCCGAAACAGAACGTGAGAAGACTGCCCGATGATGTTGTCGAGACTTTTCTTGACCGGCTCGCAGCGGTGCTTGCCGAAGAGTATAGGAAGGATGTAGGTGAAAACACATGACACGCAGACAGTACATAGCGGCAGGGATCGTCGGAGCGGCACTGTTCACCCTGATCTATATCGTTCCGGCATTGGCAGAACAAAGAGACCTGACCCCGAGTATTATTCTCGGCGCAGTGTGTCTCACAGTAATGGCAGGATGCGTCCTGTTCGGAGATTTACAGGAAATAACTCCCGATGAGGAGTGCAAAGAAAGGAATTTACCATGAATAACAACACAATCAAAGACGAAACCCCGTTCCTCTCTTTCGGTCTGGAAGAGCTCGGTATCTGCTACAAAGAGGTCGCAAAGCTCGCGAGCGCGTCGCTTACGATCGTAGCAGAGGGAGACGACAGAGAAAAGCCCCGCGAGAAGGCTCTCTTCAAGCTCGCAGGCGTTCTCAAGGGTCAGATCGAGATACGCAGGGACGCAGAGTCGAGGCTTATGGACGCGGTAAAGAGCGCGGAAGAATAAAGAAAAAAGCCCTTACAGCAACGGCGCCGCAGAGCTTAAATGAAATCTTGACACTTTCATTGTATCACAAACACTCGGCGCTGTCAAGGGCTATTTTTACGGAAAGGACCAATACCCTATGACACAGACTAACAAAGACAGCCTTTCGGCGTTCTTCGCAAAAGACAAGAAGCGGGACAGCTTCCGGAAGACTATAGAAGATTATGTTATATGGCAGCTCTCGGCTCTGCCCGATGAGGCACTTGCCGACACGACAGCCGATGAGATTATAAAAGGTGTCTTCGATATGAAGAAGATATGCCAGAAAGTGATATCCGAGGCGCAGAAACAGAAGTCCGGCAGCTCGGCGGCACTTGCGAGCTGGGACGTGTTCTGGATCGTATGCAAGGAACTTCACATAGACGGACTCCTTAAGCAGGAAGATACCCTGGGCTTTGTCCCGGACGGTTTCTCCAAGAGTGTATCCGTCGAAGTGCATGCGCCTGCAAAACCGGAAGAAAAAATTGCAAGCGATTGCAAAAATACTCCGTTCTCTGTCGATATCGACAGTCTGTTCGATGATTGAGGGGGCGGTGAATGTGGCTTTACCGAGGTATTTAGCCGAAGAGGCTATCGATCTTTTTGCCCAGAAGTTCTTATTCGTATACAAGGATCACGAAATATCAATGGAAGATATATTGTGCGGAGGCTCCCTCGGAACCGGAAACAAACACGGATACTATGGTGTGTGCACCGCATGCAGACAGGCTTTTGAGTATCACGATGTTGAGAACGTCGGCGGCAAGAAGAGAATCAAAGATGTTTGCCCCTGCTGTGATGCCGAGCTCGTTATCAAAAAGGGCTGGTACGGCAAGAAAACTCTTTCAGACTGTTTCTATTTGCAGGCGTGGGAAGTCCGTGACTATGATTATGTGGTGCTCCACGAAGCTATAATTAAGGTCTGGAATTATGACAACTGGCAATCGTACAGCGGCCCGAAAGAGTTCCAGGTTTATGATCTTCGCAGTACAGATCTTCGACCGGGCAAATGTGAGACGTTCAAGTGGAACCAAGATAAGCCAATGAGATGGGCTTCCGTCTGCTCCGACTACGAGGCCTCCGGATATCTTATAACAAACGGGTCTAATTATTATAATGCCGAGGCAGTTGTCAAGCATGGCGAAGTCATGGGGCTTGAAGACCTTGAAGGAACTTTCCTCGCACCGTTCGCGCGTTGCGTGAGTGATCATACATGTGATCAGGAAAAAGCCGATTACATCATCAGAATGGCAGAAGAGCCTATGACCGAAATTCTTTATAAACAAGGTTTCAAAAGAATCGCATGTGACAGGGCGCACGGTCAGTTCAAATCTCACAATACAGCACATCTTATGTTCGGTGAGCGTTCTCCGAAAAGGTTTATCCGTAATGTCGGAGGTCAGGACGGAGCTGCGAAGGTCACGAAGGTTCTTATGGACAAAAGCATTGTTCGCGGCAATATAGATCTTTCAGACTTGGAGTGCATATGCAGCCTTGTTCAGAAGAGAAAGAATATCACTTCCGAACAGATTATTGAAACGTACCACGCATCCGGCAGCGATTTTCAGATATGTGCTGAAATTCTGAACTTGCTCCCCGCATTCGGCGTCGAGAAAATCACCAATTATATAAATAAGCAGAAACGCAGCACATACACCTACCGCGATTATCTCTGCATGTGCCGCCGGAACGGCGAGGATCTCTCTGACGGTCAGATAGCTTTCCCGAAGAATCTCAATACCGCACACGACAATCAGGTGAAAAAGCTAAAAATACTTGAAAGTGTGGCCGCCGAGAAAAAAGTTGCTATGCGTTATGAAAATCTTGTTTCAGCAGGATACGGTTTCGAATATAAGGGTTTGATTGCTTTAGTTCC
>JAFZOA010000565.1 GCA_017550775.1 Ruminiclostridium sp.
GCGGGTTCGGGAGCTTAAAGACCGGCTTGTCGGCGACGGCGTGCCGCTTCGGGAAAGCGACGCTATGCGCGTGACCGTTGACGCGAACCCGCTCGGGTACTCCGGACATGAGCTTGCGGGGCTGATGAGGGAGCGCGGTGCGGAATGTGAGATGAGCGGCGAGCGGTACGTCGTACTGCTGTTCTCGGTGGTGCAGCCGGAGAGCAATTTTGCGCGCACGGCGGAGATACTGTGCGGCATACCACGTAAAGCGCCGATAACGCCATCAGAGATACCCGTCATCAGGCCGGAGCGGGTGATGTCTCCGCGGGAGGCGTTCCTGTCCCGCAGGGAGAATGTCCCGACGGAGTCCGCAGTGGGACGGATATGCGCGGGAGTGTATTCTCCGTGTCCTCCGTGCGTGCCGACGGTGATGCCGGGCGAACGGATATCCGTGGAAGCGGCGGAGGTGATGAGCCGGTACGGTACGAAAGAGTTACTTGCGGTGATATAGCCTTTTTCTTTTCGCTACAGCGAGAGGATAAGAGCGGGAGATACCGCTTCACAGACAACTGACACCCATGATGACGACGGGGTGTCAGTTCTTTTTATCCGGCTGCCGGTACAAGAAATAATAGCAGTCTCCTATATATTTTTCTTAAAAGTATTGAAATGTAAGATGAAAAGTGATATAATAAGATGTTAATGGTGACTTGGAAAAGAAAGGAAATGTAAAATGCGTATTTTTGACGCTCATGTACACATCTATCCCGACAAAATAGCGGAAAAGGCGGCAATGCACGTCGGCGAGTTCTACGACATAAAAATGGCGTTCGACGGCAGGATCGCAACAATGACGGAGAACTGGAAGAAAAGCGGCGTTGAGCGCTGTCTCGTACATTCGGTAGCCACAACTCACGAGCAGGTCCCGAAGATCAACGACTTCATCAAGGCAAGCGTAGACGCGAGCGGCGGTATGTTCGTCGGTTTCTGCACCCTGCACCCCTCGATGTCCGCAAAGGAAGTGGACGCGGAAATTGAGCGCATCATGGCAATGGGACTCAGAGGTGTGAAGCTTCACCCGGACTGTCAGAAATTCCGCATCGACGACAAGCACGCAATGGAGATGTATGAGGCGATAGACGGGCGCGTACCGATACTGTTCCACACAGGCGACAAGCGGTACAACTACTCCAACCCCGACAGCTTCCTGGCTGCGGCAAAGCGCTTCCCGAAGCAGAAGATGATCGGTGCGCACCTCGGCGGTTACACGGTATGGGAGGAAGCGGTAAAGACCCTCGCGGGACTTGAAAACGTGTGGTTCGACGAGAGCAGCTCGCTTGCGTTCATCACTCCCGAAAAGGCGAAGGAGTATATCCTGACATACGGTGAGGACAGAGTGTTCTTCGGGTCGGACTATCCGATGTGGAGCGCAAAGGACGAGCTTGAACGCTTCGACCGCATCGACCTTACCGACACTCAGCGCGAAAAGATACTATGGAAAAACATCACGGCGTTCCTGAACCTGTGATATGATTAATAAAGAGGTATAACTATGAAATGGACAGGTCTTAACGAACTAAGAGAAAGCTATCTGAAATTCTTCGAGAGCAAGGATCATCTCCGCATGGCATCGGCACCCCTCGTGCCCCAGGGAGACAACTCCGTGCTGCTCATCAACGCGGGCATGACCCCGCTCAAAAAGTTCTTCCAGGGTGTGGAAACTCCGCCGAGAAAGCGCGTGACCACCTGCCAGAAGTGCATACGCACACCCGACATCGAGAACGTCGGCA
>JAFZOA010000566.1 GCA_017550775.1 Ruminiclostridium sp.
AGAATGGCGCAAGATAAAGGAATGGATGTTATAAACTTATCCGGGTAGTTTTCGCAAAACAGATCATTTTAAGAGCATGACAAAATATGTACAATAATACAGTTTATATTATACCACAAATTGTAGGAATTGTCAAACATCGGAGGATAAAATGTTGTCAAATATATATCTGCGTAAAGACGGTCGCTATGAGGCGCGAATTGCTTTAGGAAAGGATAATACAGGCAAAAGACAGTATCGGTCTGTTTATGGAAGAACGGCAGAGGAAGTGGAACAAAAGCTATTAGCAATAAGCACACATGAGTATGGAATAACGGAGATTACCGTCAAAGATATCACACTTGAATATATTACGGCATTGAGACCGCAGATAAAGGAATCCACGCTTGCAAACTACCGTATGAAAGCCGAAAAGCACATCATTCCCGCATTTGGCATGGAGAAATGCCGTGACATGACCGCAAACATGGTTGCGGAGTTCATTAATTATAAGATACAACAGGGGTTATCGGCACGATATGTTGCCGATATTGTTGTTTTATTGAAAGGTATCTTCCGCTATGCCGCCCGGGTGCATAATATCAGGTATCCACTTGACGGTGTAAAAGCTCCAAAATGTAATAAAACTGATGTTGCTGTCTTGTCAAAGAGCGAACAGTCGCGATTGATGCATTGGGTAATAGGTAACAGCGACCTCCGTTCACTCGGCGTTGTCACAGCTATGTACACCGGTATGCGTATCGGGGAGCTTTGCGCTCTGAAATGGGGCGATATTGATTTCGATAATGGAATTATCCGTGTTCGTCGCACATTACAGCGTATCCAGACTGCTGACGACAGCAAAAAGACAAAGATTGTGATAACAGAGCCAAAGAGTGCAAGTTCTGTTCGTGACATACCGATCCCTGACTGCCTTATGCCGCTTTTGGCACAACGTCGCAGGGACAACGATATGTATGTTCTTTCCGGTATCTGCAAGCCCGTTGAATGCAGGGCTATGCAGTACTATTTCGCTCAAATTCTGAAAAACGCAAATTTACCGTCAGTCCACTTCCACAGTCTTCGTCATACCTTTGCCACAAATTGTATCGCGCTAGGCTTCGACATAAAGACATTATCGGAGTTATTGGGACATTCGCGCGTTGAGATTACTCTCAACCGATATGTTCATTCATCGCTTGAACGCAAGCGGGCATGTATGTCACTGCTCACTTGGGTGGCGTAGTCCGTCAGATGTTCGTCTATTTATGGTTATAGAGATCTCTGCTAATACGACGTAGTGCGGTTTACAGCATAATTTATCGTAAAATGATCTGTTTTGCGAAAAAACATCTCACATCTCAAGCCTGCAACATATTATACCCTTTAATCGCAGAATTATCAACGAGAGCCTGACAGTTCAAGTCAGGAGTGCTGCTGATTGCTGATAAATATACAAGACGACATAATCCGACTGCATGCGGCGGGACTGCTAACGCGTCTGCTTGCGGACAAGACCACAGGACGAAATATCATGTGGGCGACGGACGCTTACGCCGAACACGGCACAAAGTATGAGCGCAATGAGCAGATAATGCCAGAACTTATAACCGGCTCGAACACAGGTATTATCAAGACCCGCGCCCGTAAAGCCTTTGAACAGCAGACCGAGCGTACCCGCCGTCGCGCCGAGGTATTCACGCCGCTGTGGATATGCCGGAAAATGACCGACTACTATTATAATGACTGCGCCGACATTTCCGAGCCGCGCAGATATATTGACTCCCGGCAGTTGGAGATCACCTGCGGCGAAGCTCCGTTCCTTGTATCGCGGTACGACACCACAATCGGCGAGCCGATACCGATAGCGGAGCGGATAGGATTGCTTGATCGGAAATTGCAGCTTGTGGGCAAAATCGCGGAGAACGAAGACGACTGGCTGAATCTTGCTCGCCGTGCGTATGAAAGCACCTACGGATATGAGTTTCAAGGCGACAACCTGCTGATAGCGCGTGTAAACCTTATCGAAACATTTTCAGAATATATGCAGGATCGCTGGCATCGCGAGCCGACACCCGCTGAGATACGTCCGATAATCAATATTGTTACATGGAATGTGTGGCAAATGGACGGACTAAACGGGCGAATACCGTATAAGACCGCCGACGAGGACAATGTTCAGTTGTCGTTCTTTGAAGAAGAGACCGCCGCGCCGGAACAGCCGCCGTGTAAGATATTCGACTGGCGGGCAAGGCGACCGCTTGAATACAACATTATGGGGAAAGGAACTAAAACTATGAAATTTGATTTTGTGATTGGAAATCCACCGTATCAAGACGAAGTACAGAACAAGGGCGATAGACCTAATCCGATATACGACAAGTTTATGGACGCTTCCTATGATGTAGGGACAACTGTTTGCCTTATTCACCCTGCAAGGTTTTTATTCAATGCCGGACAAACAGCAAAACAGTGGAATAAAAAAATGCTCTCTGATAAGTATTTCAAAATTCTTTACTATGAACCTGTCGCTGTTAATGTTTTTCCGAACACAGATATAAAAGGCGGCGTGGCTATATCATATAGAAATTCTGAAAAAGAATGTGGTGCTATTGAGATATTTACAGCATTTAATGAACTGAACTCAATAATAAATAAAGTTACATCAAAGTCTAATGAAAATGAACGCGTAAATACCATTATCGCGTCACAGGGCTTATATCGGTTCTCTGATTTATTTTTCTCTGATAATCCTGATGCTGCTGATAATATGGGCGCAGGCACAGGAAATAAGATTGTTTCAAGTGTTATGGAGAAACTTCCCGAGGTCTTTCTCGATGAGCCAACAGGTGACCATAAGTATGTTAGATTTTTAGGACGTATAAAGAATCAGCGCGTTTATAAATACATACGCAGAGATTATTTAATCGAAAACCCTTACATCGACACATACAATTTATTCCTACCGGAAGCGAATAATAGCGGTGCTTTTGGTGAAACGTTGACCGAGCCAACAATTGGATTACCTGATGACGGGTCTGCTGATACATTTTTGAGTGCTGGTACTTTTGCGAAAGAGGAAGAACCGCACAATATGACTAAATATGTAAAGTGTAAATTTTTCAGAGCTTTGCTTGGCGTGAAAAAGGTTACACAGCATTGTCCGCCGACCGTTTGGTCGATGATACCTTTGCAAGACTTTACACCAAACTCCGATATAGACTGGTCAAAGTCCATTCCCGAAATAGATAAACAGCTTTACGCCAAATACGGCTTGACCGATGACGAGATAACCTTTATCGAGACCCATGTAAAGGAGATGTCATAATGCAGGCGAATATACCAAAGATAAATACCTTTGATAAGGTCGTCCCGATGATATATGCGTATAATACGCCCGGTGTCACATATCACGACGGCTGGACAAAGATCGGATATACCGAAAAGCAGTCGGTAGAAGACCGCATACGTCAGCAGACACATACCGCCGGCATTCAGTGGGAACTTGCGTGGCAGGATAATGCTATGTACAAGGACGGCTCCGGTGAGTATTTCACCGATCATGATTTCCACAGCTATCTTGAAATAAAACAGCAGATCGAGCGCGAGCCGAAAACCGAATGGTTCAAGATCAACGGTATGGATTCGCTGAAGCTGTTCCAGACTTTTGCTCGTGGTGCGGCAGAAGCTAAATCTATCGGCAGTGAGTACATACTCCGCGAAGAACAGAGCCGCGCCGTAAAGATGACAAGTGAGTATTTCTCAGGCGGCGGTACGGAATTCCTTTGGAATGCAAAGCCCCGTTTCGGAAAGACGCTTGCAGCCTATGACCTTGTGCGGACTATGGGATTGCAGAAAGTGATGATCGTCACCAACCGTCCAAGTATCGCCAATTCGTGGGCAGATGACTTTATGAAGTTTATCGGCTGGCGCGGGGATCTTGCGTTTGTTTCCGAGACTGACGCGCTTAAAGATCACGCCGGTGTTATGACCAGAAAAGAATACCTTGATGAGCGTATGTTCGGCAGCAAGGAAAAGAAAAAGGGCATGATTGCATTTGAGTCGCTGCAAGGTCTGAAAGGCTCGGTGCATTTCGGCGGCGAGTTCGATAAACTACAATGGATAAAGGATAACGAGTTTGACCTGCTTATAGTTGACGAATCTCAGGAGGGCGTTGATACATTCCGCACAAGCCGCGCATTTAAGAACATCAAGCGCAAACATACTCTCTATCTTTCCGGAACACCGTTCAAGGCTCTTGCAAGCGAGCAGTTCCGCGAGGAGCAGATATTCAACTGGTCGTATTCGGATGAACAGGCAGCAAAGGAAAACTGGAGCGGCGAGGACTACAATCCGTATGAACGTATGCCGCGGCTGAATATGTTTACATATCGGCTGTCGGACATGATCTATGACAAGATAAAACGCGGCGTTGACATCTCCGATGACGGTGAAACGAGCGATTATGCGTTCGACCTAAATGAGTTCTTTATTACTAACGAGAGCGGCAAGTTCGTTCACGAGGACGATGTGCGTAAGTTTCTTCATTCTCTTACGACTTTGGAGAAATATCCGTTCTCAACACCGGAGCTGCGCCGGGAACTGTCACATACCATGTGGATATTGAACCGTGTTGCGTCTGCAAAAGCGCTGGCGAAGCTGCTGAAAGATGATGAGTTCACGGATATTTTCGGAGAATATGAGATCGTGCTTGCCGCCGGTGACGGAAAGCTCGATGACGATTCCGCAGTTGACAGTGCGCTTGCCCGTGTTCGCAATGCTATCGCCGAGCATGATAAGACAATAACTCTCACGGTCGGGCAGCTTACTGTCGGGATAACTGTTCCGGAATGGAGCGGCGTGCTTATGCTGTGCAATATGCAGAGCCCGTCGTCTTATATGCAAGCGGCATTCCGTCCGCAGAATCCATGCACGTTCACACAAGGCGGGCAGCGTTGGCGCAAGGAAAATGCGTATGTGTTTGACTTTGACCCCGCAAGAACGCTGATAATTTTTGACGAGTTTGCAAATAATCTGTCTCCGAATACTGCGTCCGGCAGGGGAACAAGTGAACAGCGTGAGGAAAATATCAAGCGTCTGCTTAACTTCTTTCCTGTTCTGGGTGAGGACGAGGAAGGCAGAATGGTGCAACTTGACGAGAAAGCTGTCCTCTCAATTCCGCGCCGCATAAAGTGTACGGAAGTGGTACGCCACGGCTTTATGAGTAATTTTCTGTTCCAGAATATTGGTAATATATTTGGCGCTCCGAGTATTGTTAAGGATATTCTCGAAAAGTTTACACCCGCGCAAGAAGACCCTAAACGCAACAAGCGAGATGGTATCGAACGCATAGATGATGTTAATGTCGATGATGACGGAAATGTTCAAATTCCGAACGAGATCGTTATCGGAAAAACGCAGGATCTCTTTGGCGAAAAAATATATGAAGATCTTGGTTCGGCAGTAAGCAGTGCTGCTGATAAAGCGGCTGACGCTTTCAGAAGCGTATCGGAATTTGAGCCGGCTCAGACCGTAAGTAGCGGCAATGATGTGATAAAGGCTGCCGCAAAAGATTTTGCCGACAGTATCACGGAGACTGTTACAAACAGTGTTGTTGAGAAGGTAGCTGACGATTATGGTTTGAAGAAATCTGATAAAGAGCGCATGACCAGACAGGTTGAACGCGAGGTCGAGCGGACTGTCAACGAACTTCGTGATGACTATATCCAACAGACGAACATTGCAAAGGCTGAATTTGAGCGCAAGCAGCGCGAAGCAGATACTGCCGAACAGCAGAAAGCGGCAGAACAGGAGTTCCATGAACAGGTCAACAGCGCATTGCAGACGCTTACGGAGAGCATAAAAAAGGAATCCGAGCGTATCGTTTCCGAGAAACCGCAGGAGCTTGTCAAGCAGGCTGAACAGAAGAAAGCCGAGGAAGAGAAGAAAGGTATTGAGGACGACATCAGAGCGCATCTGCGCGGATTTGCCCGCACTATACCGAGTTTCATCATGGCTTATGGTACAGACGAACTGACGCTTTCCAATTTCGATACTACGGTTGAAGATACGGTATTCTTCGAAGTTACGGGCATTACGCTTGAAAACTTCCGCTTTCTTCGTGACGGCGGTGATTATACCGATGAAACGACGGGAGAAAAGCAGCATTTCGACGGACATTTGTTCGACGAAGTTGTGTTTAACGATTCCCTGCGTGAGTTTATGAGAAAACGTGCGGAACTTGCTGACTACTTCGATGAATCGCACGAAGAAGACATATTTGACTACATACCGCCGCAGAAGACTAATCAGATATTCACTCCGCGGTGGGTGGTACAGAAAATGGTCGATGAACTGGAGAATAATAATCCCGGTTGCTTTGATGATCCCGATAAGACTTTTGCGGACTTGTATATGAAGTCCGGGCTGTACATTACCGAGATCGTAAAGCGTCTGTACCGCAGCGAGAAGATGAAAGAGCGGTTTCCTGCAGATGATGATCGTATCAGACATATCATAAACAAACAGGTTTACGGTATCGCTCCGACCCGTATCATATATCTGATCGCTACAAATTACATACTTGGATTCGATGATACATTAAAATCCGAGACATCACACTTCGCTCAGTATGATACGGCGGAAGCAGCGAAGAATGGGACGCTGCAGCAGATTGTGGATAAACTGTTTGATGGTAAGTGAATAGATATTGTAATTCCCGGCGGCTTTTTGCAAGTAGCCGGGAATTATGTTTGACTAATTAGGAAAAATGTGCTATACTAATAATATAGTTTTGTTATAACAGTTTAATGTCTCCAATCTGTTTGTTGACGAAGTCGCTAATAGATGTAATAGAATCATCATACTTTAAGTTATAAGTTTCTGCATTTATAGTATTACATCCTGTTATAAAAAGCAAATGAGTATTACATTTATCAATAAACAGGGAATCTATTTTTTCGGGACTGTGAGTGAGATAATAGTATAAAGCAAGGATTTCTAAATCGTTGCAAACAATATAATAGTTTTCATAAGCATAATTCTCTGATAGAATCTTTTTTAACAAGTCTTTGATAAGGAGTGTCCAATCATTTTCAGAGAAATATTTAGAATATGACATAATAAGTTGTTCACACCCTGTTGAATGGTAACCATATTCGCTCTTTTTTAAAATAAATGGTATTACGCAATTTGAGGCAAATTGAGATAAACTATCAATATTTATCAGATCCTTTATTTTATCAAGCATATTATGCTGATTGTAACTGTCGTCTGAAAAGGTAGAAAGTATAATATCCTCAGTTGTTTTCGTGTATCCTGATTCTTTTATTGATATAAATACATCCGGATATTGTCCTTCCAAATCTATTTCTTCATCTGGCGAATATATACCGTCGGAGGGTTCGCAGTTTCCAAATGATTTAAGTTTATTTTTAATTGTAGTATCTTTAATAAGGTTTATTATAGTATTATTATAATCATCTAATGAAGAATGGTAGAATTCATCATGTTTTTTGTGTTTTTCAATATTGGGTTTTATCCAAGCATTTGTAATAAGATATAAGTCACACAATTCATCATCGGACAATTCCAAATTAAGAATGTTGTCATAAATAGAGCGTAATAGTGTTTTTCTCCAATAAACGAAATCATCAGGAGTGTTTTTTAGTTCGAATAAAGCATCAACGGCTCTATAATTCATGGATATAGCGGTTTTAAATAACGTATCGTCAATAGTACTTTCCATTCGGTTGTCCCCTATTTTATTGGCGTAATCAGAAATAGAAAGCAATTTTATTCCATATTCGTTTAGCTTGTTTTCAGTATCTGGTATATTATTATAACATTGCAATAAACCATATAATGAATAGTCTTTATGATCTACATAGCTAATCAATCTTAAAGATAATCTATTTTCTATTTCATTAATAAGTTCATGCTCTTGAAATTCGTTTAATATGTCTATAACATTTAAACATATTTTTTCTATGGTATCATAGCTATCATCCCATACATATCCGTTATATCCACACCAAAAATCAGCAATTGCTAAAAAAGAACTGCGGTTATTATCTATATAATATAAATAAGCATATTCGTTAATATAAATAGCATTTGTGCCTGTAAAAATCTGAAAAATATTATCACATAAAGTGTGAAGGTAAGGCTGATTATTCTTATTGTCAAATATATGTACGAAAACATTTTTCAGAAAAGGTATTATTTCATACGCATTACAATCGTCGCTAGGACCGGGTCCATAATCTCTAGTAAAATAAGCTAGATTATATGCAATTTCTCCAATGTGGAAATCTGTGATGCTTTTACCAAAGAATAAATCATATACTGTTTGTGCAATATGGAGAAGACGTAGAGCAGGCTCATATCCTCGTGACGATGTTTTTATATAACATACACTCAATGCTTCTTGATAAGTTTCTTCAAAACTTAATGGTACATCAATACTGTAAAGGCAAAAAAACAACTTAAAGAAATAAAGAAGTTTTTCAGACCCTTCGTAAGGCAATATATTATAGTCTTTAATGCTTTCCTTTAGCCTTTTCTGCAATGCTGTAACATCCATTGTTTTTAATATCATTGCGGTGCATATCTCAACCATTATATAAAAAGGTACGGATTCATGAGATAGTAACGAATTTGATATTATCTCTATAGATTGATTGCTAGTTTTGTTGTTATTACACATGCTTTGAACAAATTCGAGGTAATTAGTGTGATAATATAACTTGAATTTAAGGGTAGTTTTGACTTCCTCAGGCGCTAAAAAGTTGGAGCTCTCTTTTAACCAACCGCTTACAAATTTGGCGTAAATGTTTTTCCCTATTGTTTCAACTTCAATTTCCTGTATTATGTCTGGACAACAATGCCTATAAACAATACCGACATTTTCTAGAAAATCCTTTTGGTTTTCTGTTTTATAAGATAATATATTTATTATGTTTAAAGAAAAAAGGTATTCATCGAATAGTTTTTTTGCCCTTGAAGATTCTCCGCTTTTAATCAGATAAGATATATCGGATATTATATCGATTATATTATCGCTTGCATTCAGAGTATACTTTTCTGATTTTGTTAGATGTTGCGGCATTAAGGCTTCAAAATAGTATTTTTCTTTCTCATAATAAGTCAAGCATGAAATATATTGAGAAAACGTTATTGCAATATTACTTAGCTCGCTAACATATTTCAGTTCCTCGTTAGTTGGTAGTATAGAAATAAGTTTTTTAATCTTTTGAATTAAGCTGTCTATAGGTTTTTTAAATCTTAATGAGTTTATAATATACTCAGGAGTGAAGAGAGCAAATAAAGAATATATATCTTTTGCTTCTATTAATAGATCAAAAAGAACATCATATTTATATATCTCTATTTCTTCATGTTCTAATATATTATCTTTTATAAAATTAACGATGTTTTTAAAGTTTGAGTTATGGGTTATTATTTTTTTGAAATATAGTCTAACATCATTATGGTAACAATAGTATCCGTCTTTATCTTTTGTAATAATTGGATTAAGTTGATTTAAAATACATTCTATATTTATACGAGCTTTATTGCAAATTAATTCTAAATCTGAAACTGGTATTTTTTTAGCTGCAACAGCAAAGATTGCTTCTAAAATGTATAAATCCAAAGCTTCACTGATGTGGCTAATTATCCAGTTGTAGTATTTATCAATATTCCCGTTTAATTCGCGTTCGCTTAATAAGCCAATAGCGTTATCAAAATCAAGCGGTTTAGGGTGATTTTTTAGTTCTTCAATAGCAAAGATTATGTTTAATGTATTATTCCCAGCCACATCTGTAATTCTATTAGAAAAAGTAGCTGGATCTATTCCTTCAATATCTATATTATTGTGTTTTAGCAACAATAATATATCTTCCATTTTTAGTGTTGGAAGACAACAATAGTGTATTTGGTTATTATCATGTATCCACGAGGGATACTTGTCGAAAGTTGGCTGACCAACAAAAATAAATTTAACTCCGTTTCCCACTTCTTCTGGTCTAGGTAGTTGTGATAGAAAAGATATGTTTTTATTTTCAGCTCTAGCGGCATGATCCATTCCATCAATAAACAGATAACAATCCCTTCCCATTTTAGAAGCATATATAGGAAGAAATGATAGTACATACTCTCTTAGTTTTGGAATAGGAAGATAATCGAAAATTGGAGGGAAATTTAAATCGCTTAGTATTTTAAGCTCTTCAAATTTTAATTTCAATTGGCTTAAGATGCTACACCAAAGATTTTTCCCGCTGTAATATCCCGCATCGTCACAATATAATGGTAATTCTTTGTTTACAGGAAGATATGTGTAGTATCTAAAATCGACGATTGAATCATCTAATTGTGCAAGGTAACTTATGAAATTTGTTTTTCCCGCACCGGGATTCCCTTGAAGAAATATTATTTTTTTATCGCTTTCTTTGACTGCTTTTATGAACTCAACTGCATATTCCTTCCTGGACTGGAAAACTGGTTTTTCGGGATATAATTCAAATGATGGTATAATAATACTTGGATCACATAGAACTCTGAATAATTCTTCTCTGGGAATCTCCTGCTGTATGCGTTTGCTTGTTACCCATGTTTCAAGAGCGCTCCTTAATCTGTCAACACATTGTTTAATAACAGATTTGTTATCTGTCCCTAAAATATCTGCAAGCATACTATCCAGCATTTTATCCAATCCTTCGAGATCGGGGTATTCGATAAACTCTATAATTTTCGTAAATTGCCATGCTTCCTCATTGCAAAGATTAATAGTTTGTTTATACCATTTAATAGCTTCATTTTCAGTATTGTCGGTGCTGATATATTCAAAATTTTGTTTAATAATTGGTAATACATTATTTAAAAAATGATTCAACGAACACTTGTTTTGGCTTTTATTTATCCCGAGTTTTCTGTTTGTGATTATTCTTATAGCGCTTATGTCATTATCATCCTTGTTTCGCCTCCACTCTGATGACCAATGACTAAGCATATCATTCCCGGACAAATCAGAATATGTAAGGTTATTTTCTATATCGGTATGTTTAACTTGTATATTAACTATGCTTCCATCAGAATATTTTACTACTACATCATCTAATGATTGAAAGTTTACTGATTGGAAGGTTATTGATTTTATTGTGGCATCTTTAATCATTTTTAAACATTCTAATAAACCCACTTCCCACTCATACCAATATGGTGTTCCAATTCCCGCAATATACATTTCTATTCCTCCAACGCCTTTATTGATAAATTAATAACCTTATATGCTGCGCTTTCTATGTCATGATTATCCATGTTAATATGATAGTTATTAATCAATGCATCAATAAGATATTTAAAATTTTTAGCATAATCTTCGTTTAAATACTTGAAATTAGAAATTTTTAATAGTATTTGGGCAAATTCGCATAATTCGCTGTATGTTGTAGGCAACAATAAGTTTTTTCCATTTATAACAAATTTATGTTGTGCTTTAGGATTATCTACAATAATATTACATAAAGTTGCAAACGGATCCTCAATATCAGGATTCTCTTTAAAATACACTTTTTTTATCAAACAAAGATATTGTATGGAGAATATTTGTTCTGTGGGAGCAATCTTCATATTGTATTTCTGAAAATCAGTTATGTGATCCCTAAAAAGCTCCAAAA
>JAFZOA010000567.1 GCA_017550775.1 Ruminiclostridium sp.
ACGTCGTTCACGCCGTCGCCTGTCATGCCGACGGTATGTCCCTTTGCCTTGAGCGCCTTCACCAGCTCAAGCTTCTGCGGCGGGGTAACTCGCCCGAACACGGTGTATTCGTCCACCAGATCGCCTATGTGCTCCACGGTGGAGGCGTCTATGTATTTGTCGGCGTTGAGCACGCCCGCTTTCTGCGATACACAGCTTACGGTCACGGGGTTGTCGCCGGAGATTATCTTGATATCCACGCCCTGCTCCGCGAAGTATCTGAGGGTATCGGGAGCTTCCTTGCGTATCTTGTCGGTGATCGCTATGAGCGCGACGGGCTTTATATTGTCCGGTAGCTCCTTGCCGTTTATGAACGGGTCGGGGGAATGGGCAAGCAGGATAACGCGCCGTCCGCCCTCGGAGAAGCTTTCCACCTTGTCCTGTATTTCGGAGTACCTCCCGCGCATGATGAACTCGCCGGCGCCCATGACGTATGTGCCGAGATCGGTAAACTGCGCGCCGCTCCACTTTCTCGCGGAGGAGAACGGAACGGTTGTCTCCACCTTATGCACCGCCTGTTCGTGCCAGCGCTCCTTTACCGCCATGAAGGTCGGGTTGGTGTCGCTGAGCGCGTTTGCGAGCGCGGTCATTGCCGAGGTCACGTCAACGCCGGAATTGTCGTCGAGCATTTTTACCTCTGCTACCTGCATACTGCCCTCGGTTATAGTGCCGGTCTTGTCGAGACAGAGCACGTCAACGCGGGCAAGGGTCTCGATGCAGTACATATCCTGCACGAGCGTCTTGTTCTGCGCAAGTCGGATAGTGCTTACCGCGAGCACTATACTTGTGAGCAGAACGAGCCCTTCCGGTATCATGCCGATTATGGCGGCGACAGTGCTTACCATGGCTCTGTTCAGGTTCTGCGGGGGATTTGCCCAGAATATACCGTTTATTATAAGAAGCGCCATGAGCGGGAGGATTATAATGGAAATGCCCTTAAGTATGGTGTTTATCGCTCTCATCATCTTGGAGTCGGTCTTCTTGACGTACTTCGCGCCGCTCGTTATCTTGTTTGCGAAGCTGTCCGCGCCGAGTCCCACCGCGACCGCGCGGCACTCTCCGCTTACGATGAAGCTTCCGGAGAGTATCTTGTCTCCGGCTTTCTTGTATATCGGGTCGCTCTCGCCGGTGATGAGACTCTCGTTGACCTCCGCTTCCCCGGAGACCACCTCGCAGTCCGCCGAAGCCTGCATACCCGAACGGAAAACGGCAAGATCGCCCTCGACTATCTCGGAGTTCTGTATTTCGATCTCGTTACCGTCACGGATAACATGAGCCTTTGGCGCGGATATCAGTGTGAGCTTGTCGATCGTACGCTTTGCACGTATCTCCTGGAAGATGCCGATGCCGGTATTGCAGAAGATAACGCCGATGAACATGGCGTTCTTTATCTCGCCGCCGAAGATCATCACAAGTGCGGCAAGTACGATGTTGAGGAAGTTGAAGAAGGTGAGCGTGTTGTCGCGGATTATCTGTGACACGGATTTGGTCTTTATCTCCGCGCTTCCGTTGACGCGTCCTTCCGTAGTGCGTTTTGCGGCTTCTTCAAGAGAAAGCCCTTTCTCTATGTCGGTCCCGGTCATAGTATGTTCCTTTCTGCGTGTATTTACAACAACAGTATTATACTATATTTCGACACAAAAGTAAAGTGTTTTTTCTCCGTTACAGTGTTGCGGCGGAGAAAACAAACAAGTTGACAAAATGACGGTTTTTTGATATCATAGAATATGGTATAAGGTAATTTGTATTCTGCTCCGCCGGATGCAGGGCAGAATGTATGGTATGTCATATACATACGTTATGAAAACAGAGAAAAGGGGAATACCGGTATGAGACTACTGCTTGCGGAGGACGAGCGAACTCTTTCAGACGCGCTCGTAACGCTTCTCACACACAGCAATTACTCGGTGGACGCTGTATATAACGGTCAGGACGCGCTCGACTACCTCGAAGCGGGGAACTATGACTGCGCCGTGCTCGACGTGATGATGCCGAAAATGGACGGGATAACCGTGTTGAAGAAGATACGCGCGCAGGGCATATCTATCCCCGTACTGCTGCTCACCGCCAAGAGCGAGATCGACGACAGGGTAGAGGGGCTTGACAGCGGCGCGGACGACTACATGACCAAGCCGTTTGCTGCAAAGGAGCTTCTCGCACGGGTGAGAGCCATGACGCGCAGACAGCCCGAGCTTACCAATAACCTGCTCGAATTCGGCAATGTGAAGCTCGACCGCGGCGATTTCAGCCTTGCCGGTCCCGACGGGAGCATGAGACTCGCGAACAAGGAGTATCAGATGTTCGAAATGATGATGATGAACCCCAATCAGGCTATCCCGACGGAGCGCTTTCTGGAGAAGATTTGGGGCTATGAGAGCGAGTCGGAGATAAACGTCGTATGGGTCAATATCTCCGGGCTCAGGAAAAAGCTCGCTTCGGTGGGCGGCAATGTGACCATAAAGGCGGCGCGCGGTATAGGGTACCTTCTCGCGCTTGCGGAACAATAACGGAGGAACACTGTGGACTGGACGACAAATCAGGAACGCGCTATCACGTTCCGCGGCAAGGGGAC
>JAFZOA010000568.1 GCA_017550775.1 Ruminiclostridium sp.
GCTCACTGTCCGTCTCGATCTCGAGCCGGTAGAGATACGGCTCCTCCGCCGACCAGAGCCTTATCCCGCTCAGAGTGCGCTCAAAGGGTATCTCCTCCGAGACCTTCCCCTCGCAGATAAGCTGCCCGCCGTCATAAAGACGCAGCGAGGCCGTGCAGCCCTTGGCCGTCACGCAGAGCCTGCCGCTTGCATCCGCAGTCACGCGGTAGTTCTCAAGCCGCCTTTCGGGTCTCGAGAGCATATATACATCCCGGAAAATGCCCGAGAGCCAGAACTTGTCCTGATCCTCAAGATATGTTCCGTCGCACCATTTGAGCACCGCCGCAGTTATGCGGTTGACGCCCTCACAAAGCAGAGGGGTTATATCAAATTCCGAGGTGTGGTGCGACACCTGCGAGTACCCCGCGAATTTGCCGTTCACATAAAGATATAAGCAGCTGTCAATACCCTCGAAGCAGAGTATCCTGCGCAGACCGTCGGGCTTATATGCATAACTCCTGCGGTAAACGCCGACGGGGATATCGTCCGGGACAAACGGCGGGTCGAACGGTATCGGGTAGCACACGTTGGTGTACTGCGCCTTGTCGTAGCCGTGGAGCTGCCAGTTCGACGGAACGGCGAGCTTATCCGCAAAAACGGCGTCAACGAAGTCGTCGGGAAGATCAACAATGCTGTCGTAATACGAGAAATCCCAGTCGCCGTTAAGAAGCTCAAAGCGCTGAGACTGCTCACGCGGCGCAAAAGCGTCCTGACCCTTTGCGAACGGTATAAAATAACAGTTATCGTCAAGCGTTCCGACGTGCAGCTTTTCCGGGTCCTCGTGAAGTGTCATAAAGCTCTTCGGAGAGCCTTTTTTCGCAATGAGAGAAATATCCATTATTGCCTCCGCTTATGAATTTTTCAGCTTTTCCCTGTAATCATCAAGTATCGTTTCTATCGGATAGTAATAAGATTCGCGGAGCTGTGTGAACGAAGCGCCGGCGAATACGGGACCGTCGAGCAGCGATTCTTCGCTTCCCTGGAACATAGCCGAAAGGTCAGCGTTGAAGCCGTTCACGTTGTCGAACAGCATCACGAATTTTCCGTTTTCGGGGGTTATCATATCCTGAAGCAGATCGTACTGTTCCTCGCTGTAATACGCGTTGAAGCGCACTTTTCTCGGTGCTCCGCAGTTCGGGCATTCGGTGAGGTCTTCGGTTTTGTTCTCAACATAGCTGTACTTGCATTCCGGACACTTTCCGTAGTATTTCGTGCTTGAATCCGTCTGCTCCTGCTTTTCCTTCGCCATGTTTTCGGGATCGGTCTTTTCTTCGCGGTTCAGGGTTATCCAGTCAACAGCGCCCTTTATGTTCTTTGCGCCCGCAGGTATCATATATCCGAACGAGTCATAGGCTATGTAATAATTGTCTGCATTCGGGTCGCGCGGGAAAGGAACGAATGCCATATCGTAATCTATGTTTTTCTTGTAAAGCGATTCACACGCCGCGCCGTATGACCACACCGGCTCCATTCCGAGGAAAAGCGTCTTTCCGTCAACGAAAGCTTCGCCCGGGTCAACATAGCCTTCTCCGGTAAGACCCTGTCTGTAGATATCTTCAAGAAATTCCATACAGCGGACTATCTTGTCGGAATTGAGGTTGTTGATTATCTCGGTGTTCTTAACGTCGATGACCTTTGTGCCGGTGGTCGCGATAAAGCTCATAGCGCCGACTCCTGTATAGCCGATATGGTCGGGAGAGATGTCGCACCACTTGCGGAGCAGGTCACGGAACGAATCCCATGTCCACTCGCCTTCCTTGTAGAGCTCCATCGGGTCGCTCAGGCCGTATTCTTCAAGAACCTTACGATTATAGTTTATCGCGAAGTTTGAAGAGAGCATATACGGCACATAATAGTGCTTGCCGTTGTAGGCGAATTCCTCGGCTACATTCTTCATTCCGGACCAGAGATCGCTGTCAAGATCGATGTAGGTATCTATCGGCGTGTACATATTTCTCGATATGCCGTGAGGGAACGATGCCCACTCATAGCGCGTTATGTCCGGCGAGTCGTCCGCCGCTACCAGAGTTCCGAGACGCTCAAAATACGCAGTTCCGCTTGAACATATCTCCTGATCTATCGTACCGCCGTAACGTGATTCAAACAGATCTACGAGATCGGCAGAAGCACCGACGAGATCGTAGTAAATAAGCAGCTTTATCGTGCCCGTGGGCTGATCCTTGTCTATCGCGGCAGCCTCTTTTTCCTCGAAGATGACGTTTGCCGCGTTCACGGTCGTCTGAGCGGCGGTCGTCTCCGCCGAAGTCTGTCCCTGTTCCGTTGCCGCGGGAGCTCTTCCCCCTCCGCAGCCGGCCGTAAGCAGTATTGCCGCCGAAGCGAGCGCTGCAGCTATCTTTGTTTTCCTTATCATAATCAAAGCCCCTTTCAATGATAACGTTTTCATAACTATTATAGACGATATTGA
>JAFZOA010000569.1 GCA_017550775.1 Ruminiclostridium sp.
AAACGGAAAAAGCCGGAGCTTTCCGAAGCCCCGGCTTTTCACTGTTTATGCTATTGAGATATATTTGTTCGACTGGATCTGCTTTCCGGGTTCTGTCTTCGGAACTTCGAGCTTCAGCACACCGTTCTCGAATTTTGCCTTGACATCTTCCTGAGTTACGGAATCTCCGACATAGAAGCTTCTTGACATTGCACCGGAATAGCGTTCCTGACGGATAAGCTTTCCTTTCTTATCCTTTTCGTCCTTGTCGAGACCCTTTTCGGCGCTGACTGTCAGATAGCCGTCCTCAAGCTGCACCTTGATCTGCTCCTTCTTGAAGCCCGGCAGGTCGATATCCGCTTCAAAGTGGTCATCGTGTTCGTGAACATCGGTCTTCATTATCTTTGAAGCCTTTTTGCCGTAAAGCTTCTTGTCGAGGTTTTCGATATCCGCAAATCTCGGAAAGTCGAAGTCCATAAAATCATCGAATAAGTTTTCACCAAAAATTGTAGGCAGTAACATAGGTCATTCCTCCTTCATACTCATCAACATTATTGCCTCGGGAGCCATTAAGCTCCTAATGTTACTGAGCAGAGGCACGGAGGGTTCGGATATGAGCTGTACATTTGTTCGGATCCGTTCTCATATCGTCTCTGTTCCTTTGTTCGATTTATATTATAGCACAATTTTTAGCACTGTCAATAGGAGAGTGCTAATTTTCTTAAACTTTTCACAATTGTCACCCAAACATCATATTTCCGGCGAGTAGTGAGGTGAGAAATGTATCTTACATATCACTCACGGAAGGAGGCATTTCTATCAAGAAATCAAGTGGCTTTCTTTAGGGAAAGTAAGCAGGAAGGAGGTCAGCATTGCAGGAAAGAAACGCCGAGAAAATGATCTCGCTTTCAGTACGGGCGACGAAAATGTCTGCAAATGTGCTGAAATCCGCGATAAGACGTTTTCTGACGGCTCAGAAGAATAAGACACCGAAGGTTTACAAGGGTAAGCAGTCGGTGAAACATCTTGCAAAAGGTGGCGAAAAGCTAACAAACATCGAGATAACCGATCAGAACATTAAATCCTTTTCCCGTGTGGCTCGGAAATACGGTATTGATTATTCACTCCGCAAGGACAAATCAGAGGATCCGCCCCGGTATTTCGTCTTTTTCAAGGCGAAGGATACCGATACGATGACAGCGGCTTTCAAAGAGTTCCTCGGAAAAGAGATGAATAAGGATAAAAAGCCGTCTATTCGAGAGAAGCTCCGCAAGCTCGTCAAAGAGGTCGCGGACAAGAACAAGGAGCGTACACGCGAAAAGAACAGGAACAGAGAGGCAGAACGGTAATGACATTCAAGTTCGACAAGAAAAAGGTCACGAAAGTTCTGCCCTTTGTGATGATCGGGTACTTCGCAAACAAGCTGGCGCAGGCGTTCACCACAGCAGGCGGCAGCGATGCCGGCGAGATAATCACCAACGGATTGAAGAATATCGCACAGGTATTTCACAATCCGCTTCCGAGTTTTGCTCCGATAGACTTGCTCGTCGGAGTTGCGGGAGCCTTGTTAATCAAGCTGTTTATCTATGTTAAAGGCAAGAACGCAAAGAAATACCGTAAGGGCTGTGAATACGGCTCAGCGCGGTGGGGTACGTCGGCTGACATTAAGCCGTATATGGCACAGAAGTTCGAGGATAACGTTATTCTGACCGAAACGGAGCGCCTGACAATGGAAGGTCGCCCCGCGGCGGGTCCGAAGTACGCGAGAAACAAGAACATTCTCGTTGTCGGTGGTTCCGGCAGCGGAAAGACAAGGTTTTTTGTAAAACCGAATCTGCTTCAAATGCACAGTTCGTATGTACTGACTGACCCTAAAGGAACAGTATTATTGGAAGTCGGAAAGGCTTTGCAGGAAGGCGGCTACAAGATTAAGGTCTTTAACACGATTAACTTCGCAAAGTCTATGCACTACAATCCGCTGGCTTATATCCGCTCGGAGAAAGACATTCTCAAATTGGTGAACACGATAATAGCGAATACCAAAGGCGAAGGCAATCAGTCGGGAGAAGATTTTTGGGTCAAGGCTGAAAGGCTTTATTACTGCGCCCTGATAGGCTACATTTGGTATGAAGCCCCGGAAGAAGAACAGAACCTCAATACTCTGATCGAGATGATAAATGCGTCGGAGGCTCGTGAGGATGACGAAAACTTTGAGAATCCGATAGATGTTCTGTTCAAAGACCTTGAAGAACGCTCTCCTGAACACTTTGCCGTCCGACAGTATAAAAAATACAAGCTCGCCGCCGGCAAGACAGCTAAATCCATTCTGATTTCCTGCGGCGCTCGTCTTGCTCCGTTCGACATCAAGGAGCTGCGAGACCTTACGGAATACGATGAAATGGAGCTTGACACGCTCGGCGACGAGAAAACGGCGCTGTTCGTTATTATCTCGGATACGGACGATACGTTCAACTTCCTTGTCGCAATAATGTACACTCAACTTTTCAATTTGCTGTGCGACAAGGCTGACGATGTTTACGGCGGGAGACTTCCCGTTCACGTTCGTTTTATCCTCGATGAGTTCGCCACTATCGGACAGATACCGAAGTTTGACAAGCTGATTGCTACTATCCGAAGCCGTGAAATATCGGCTTCAATTATTTTGCAGGCACAATCGCAGTTAAAGGCTATCTACAAGGACAACGCCGATACGATAGTCGGAAACTGCGACACAATGCTCTTTCTCGGCGGCAAGGAAAAAGGTACGCTGAAAGAGCTTTCGGAGGTTCTCGGAAAAGAAACGATTGACCTCTACAACACGGGCGAAAGCCGAGGCAAAGAAGTCTCACATTCGCTCAACTATCAGAAAACGGGCAAAGAGCTTATGAGTATGGACGAATTGAGCGTCTTGGACGGCAGTAAGTGCATTTTACAGCTCCGAGGCGTGAGACCGTTCCTCTCGAACAAGTACGATCTGACAAAACACCCGAAGTTCGGTTTAACATCGGACTCTGACGAAAAGAACCTGTTTGATGTGGAGAAGTTCTTGGCTCATAAGCTCAGAGTACAGCCCGAAGACACAGTCGAAGTCTATGACTGTGACGAAACGGAAGAAACAACAGACAGCAATACGGAAGAAGCCGCTGAACAGTAGGAGTTCGGCGGCTTTTATGCTGCAATGATTTATGGAGGAAATGTATTATGGATTTTTTCAACAGCGCGGTAGATGTTCTTCAGACACTTGTTATTGCCCTCGGCGCAGGTCTTGGCGTTTGGGGTGTCGTCAATATGCTTGAGGGCTACGGTAACGATAACCCCGGCGCGAAGTCTCAGGGTATCAAGCAGCTTATGGCTGGCGGCGGTGTCGCTCTTATCGGTATCACCCTTGTCCCCCTCCTTTCGGGTCTTTTCGGTTGATCCGGACGGACAGTCACAAAGCCTGCCGTTCGCGGCAGGCTGACCTGTTCGTAAACCCTATATGAAAGGCGGTCTGATATGGACATTTTTACGCAGATAGGCAATGCTATACACGACTTCCTTGTAAACCTCGTCGGAGGCGTATTCATTCAGATATTCAACGAGGCAAACGAACAGACCGGACAGATAGCGGCACAGGTATCACTCTCCCCGTCCGAATGGAACAGCGGTATCTTCACGATGATACGGAACCTGTCGAACAATGTCATATTGCCGGTGGCGGGTATGATAATCACCTTTGTCCTATGCTATGAGCTGATAACGGCAATAACGGAACGAAACAATATGCGCGATGTGGATGTGGACACTTTCATCAAGTACATTTTCAAGGCTTGTGTGGCTGTGTTCCTGCTCTCGCATACCTTTGACATTGTTCTCGGAATATTCGATGTGTCAAGCTGGGTCGTCAATACGGCTTCAGCTTCAATAACCAACGACACCTATGTCGATGTGATCTCGATATACAACAACTTCAAGGGAACTCTTGATGCAATGGACAACGGCAGCCTGCTGTTGCTGTTCCTTGAGGTTTCGATAGTCAGTCTTGCGGTCAAGGCTATTGCTATTCTTGTAGCCGTGATACTGATAAACCGTATGATCGAGATATATCTGTACTGCTCGGTAGCTCCGATACCGTTTGCAACGATAACCAACCGCGAATGGGGCAATATCGGCACGAACTATCTGCGGAGTCTGCTTTCACTGGCGTTCCAAGCGTTCTTTATAATGGTTATCGTCGGTATCTATTCGGTACTTGTACAGCAGCTCCAATACAGCACAAGCCTTAATGACTTGGTTGTACAGCTCGGTATCTACTCGGTTGTTCTGTGTATGGCATTACTCAACACTTCAAATATCTCAAAATCAATATTCAACGCAAGATAAGCGGGAAAGGATGACAAAATGAAGATGAAGACTATCAACAAGTCGCAGGCGGCTGTCTTAAAGGCGCTTGCGAGAATCAGTATAGACGAGGCTCTCGGCGGTAAGAATTCGGTTTCCTATGAGCTGCTTTCCCCTATCTGCAAGATAGAGATGAGCCTTGAACTCGGATACAACTTCGGTGCCGGTAAGATCGAGAATATCCCCGCCGCCGATTTCGATGACGCTATCGACTTCCTTTTAGAGTGGGAGCCGTCGGTAACGGTCAGAGAGGTATCCGATGAAATAGAGGAAGATTTTGCGGAGTTCCGTTATCGTTACGTTGACGAACTGCCGCCCGACAGCCCCGCTTACAAGCAGATGAAGGAGGATTATCTCAATGCCTTATGTTCAGATGCCGAAGGACTTGACTAAGGTCAAGACCAAGGTCGCGTTTAATCTAACAAAAAGGCAGATCATCTGTTTCGGTCTTGCGGCAGTCTGCGCCGTGCCGACATACTTTCTCACAAGAGAGGCTATCGGCAATATGATGGCAATGCTGCTGCTCATAGTCATTGCAATGCCGTTCTTCCTGTTCGCTATGTACGAGAAGAACGGCTTGCCCTTTGAGAAGATAGCAAAAGCGGTGATAAAAAGCCGCTTTTTGCGTCCAAGGGTCAGACCGTACAAGACCGAAAACGTGTATGAGTATGCCGAAAAGCAGTACGATCTGGAAAAGGAGGTCAAGGCGATAATCAATGAAGATAGATAACGTAACAGGAAAGCAGAAAAAAGCGATAGCTGCCGCCGTTCAGAAGGCTCGCCCCAACGGGGACGGAAAAACGCCTCACACGGCACAGCAGACTATCCGCTTCAAGCAGATGTACCGTGACGGTATCTGCAAGGTCGATGAAAAGCTCTACACCAAGACGATACAGTTCTTCGACATCAACTATCAGCTTGCTCAGAACGAGGATAAGACCGCTATTTTCGAGAATTACTGCGATTTTCTCAACTATTTCGACAGCACGATAAAGGTTCAGCTCTCGTTTCTCAATCAGGTCGGCGATACCGACGAGTTTATGAAGCAGCTTGAAATACAGTCGCAGGACGACGCTTTCGATGATATTCGCCGCGAGTACACGGAAATGCTGAAAAATCAGCTCTCCAAAGGAAACAACGGTCTTGTCAAGACCAAATATATCACATTCGGCGTAGAGGAAAAGTCGCTCAAAGACGCGAAGCAGAAGCTCGAACGTATCGAAACGGACATACTCACCAATTTCAAGACAATGGGAGTTCTTGCACAGCCGCTTACAGGCGCGGAAAGGCTGGCTATACTGCACCGCTGCTTCAATCCCGACAGCCGTGAGAAGTTCAGCTTCTCTTGGGATTTGCCTGTGCAGACCGGCAACAGCGTCAAGGACTTCATTGCTCCGTCCTCGTTCGACTTCACTAAGGGCAATTCGTTCAGAATGTCCGGCAAATACGGCGCTGTTTCGTTCGTCAACATTATGGCTTCGGAAATGTCTGACCGTATGCTTGCGGATTTTCTCAATATCGAGCATAATATCACGCTCTCAATTCACATCTGCTCTGTCGATCAGAACAAGGCTATCAAGATGATAAAGCGGAAGATCACCGATCTCGACAAGATGAAAATGGAAGAACAGAAAAAGGCGTTCCGAAACGGCTATGACATTGATATTATGCCGTCGGACATTGGCACATTCGGCAAGGAAGCGAAAAGCCTGCTCAATGACTTACAGAGCCGCAACGAGCGTCTGTTTATGGCTACTATTCTTATAATGAATACCGCCGACACGAAAAGACAGCTCGACGCGATACTCTTTCAGGAAGCAGGAATAGCACAGAAGTACAACTGTCAGCTCAAAAGGCTCGATTATCAGCAGGAGGACGGTATAATGGCGTGTGTGCCTATCGGCTGCAATGACATTGAGATAAAGCGCGGTCTGACTACCTCGTCAACGGCTATATTCGTACCGTTCACGACGCAGGAACTCTTTCAAGGCGGCGAGGCGCTGTATTACGGGCTTAATGCGCTGTCAAACAATATGATTCTCTGTGACCGCAAGCAGCTTAAAAACCCGAATGGTCTGATACTCGGTACGCCCGGCTCCGGCAAGTCTTTCAGCGCAAAGCGTGAGATCGCAAACGCTTTTCTCACGACAAGAGACGATATTATCATCTGTGACCCCGAAGCCGAGTATTTCCCGCTTGTGGAGCGCCTTAACGGACAGGTCATCAAGATTTCCCCGACTTCCTCGCAGTTTATCAATCCGCTTGACATCAATCTGAACTATTCGGACGAGGACAATCCCCTTGCCCTCAAATCCGACTTCATTCTCTCGATGTGTGAGCTTATCGTTGGCGGCAAGAACGGTCTTGAACCTATCGAAAAGACTATCATAGACCGCTGTGTCCGTATGGTGTACCGTGATTATCTCAACAGCCCCGACACCGTTCAGATGCCGATCTTGCAGGATTTATACGAGCTTATCCTGAAACAGAACGAGCCGGAGGCACAGAGAATAGCTACTGCGCTTGAAATGTACGTTACCGGCTCTCTGAACGTGTTTAATCACCGGACGAACGTTGATATGAATAACCGTCTGATATGCTTTGACATCAAGGAGCTTGGCAAGCAGCTCAAAAAGCTCGGTATGCTCGTAGTGCAGGATGCTGTATGGAATCGTGTGACCGTAAACCGTGCGGAACACAAAAGCACCCGTTACTACATTGACGAGTTCCATTTGCTGCTCAAAGAGGAACAGACAGCGGCGTATTCCTGTGAGATATGGAAGCGTTTCAGAAAATGGGGCGGTATTCCGACGGGGCTGACGCAGAATGTCAAAGACCTGCTTGCGAGCCGTGAGATCGAGAACATCTTTGAAAACTCGGACTTCATTTATATGCTCAATCAGGCGGGCGGCGACAGGCAGATACTCGCAAAGCAGCTCAACATTTCACCGCACCAGCTCTCTTATGTCACCAACAGCGGCGCGGGCGAAGGGCTGATATTCTTCGGAAACATCATAATTCCGTTCGTGGACAAGTTCCCGAAGGACACGCAGCTCTACAAAATTATGACGACTCGGTTATCTGAGACCGAATAACAGGAGGTTTTCTATGAAGAAGGCAGTCAGAATTATCATTATCTCGGCAACAGCAGCAGCGGCGGCTTTCGGCACTATCGCCGTTATCCGCAAGGTCAAGGCGAACAAGGCGGCAATGCTGTAAGAAAAAGCCGTGTGCGGAAATACCGTACACGGCAGATTTACATAGAAAAATCAGAATTTTGACTATAATGTCTTTACCATATAACCACAAGTAAATGGGAAAAAGTCGAATTTCCTTGTGCCGATATGAGTAAAGCCCTTATCCTCATACCATTTTCGTAATATCTTATTCTCTTCAACGATTCCGATATTGATTTTAACGCACCCCAGTTTTTCAGCTCGAATGAAAGCATCATCTAACAATGCAGTACCGATATTATTATGTCTATAATTAGGAAGAACGCTTAGATTGTTCAGCTCACATTGATTATCTCCCTGCAAAAGCAAGGAATAATATCCAACTATCATATTGTTATCAAGATAGTATGCAACCATTATTCTATGTTCATTATCCAATTGGTAATGTAGTCTATCGTCCGATATAGCGAATGCTGTAAATCGAGGTGCATTTTCGGAGGTGAATCCAAAGTCATCAGCAACAGTCATAAAACTGTCTTTAATAACAGAAACACATTCCGATATATCACTTCTATCGATTTCCTTGATCATATTTTCACCTCTAAATTCCGATTTTCACGAGTAAGCCTTGTTGCTCCTCACTTATTCTGAATGCGCACTCTTGATATATTCAAGGAATTTCCCCGCCGCACCCGAATAGGGACTGAGCTTCTTCCACGCAAGCACCGAGGTAAACGACAGCTCCGGTGTCAGCGGGCGGAACGCGAAGCGCGCAGGGTCGAAAGTATCCACAGCGCCCTCGACAGTAAGAACGCAGGCTAAACCGCGTTCCGCAAGCGGTGCGGCGTTGTTTATCAGGTTCAT
>JAFZOA010000570.1 GCA_017550775.1 Ruminiclostridium sp.
CACAGGTTGAGACCTTCCTCGGGTGGGATAAGCGCCGCAAGCTGCTTCTCCACCTTTACGGCGTCCTTGCTGTCGGTAAGTCCGATCAGATTGGTGAGCCGGATCACATGGGTGTCGCAGACCAGCGCGGGCTTGCCGTACAGGTCGCCGACGATAAGGTTTGCGGTCTTTCTTCCCACTCCGGGAAGCGTAGTAAGCTCCTCTATCGTATCCGGGACGACACCTCCGAATCGCTCACGAAGCGCCTTGCACATGAGGGATATGTCGTTCGCCTTTGTGCGGTAAAGTCCGCAGCTCTTTATGTATTCTTCGATCTCGGCTACCTGAGCGTCTGCAAACGCATCCACGCTCGGGAAACGTTCGAAAAGAGCAGGTGTGACCATGTTCACGCGTTTATCGGTACACTGTGCGGAAAGCCGCGTCGCTATCAGAAGCTCGTGGGGCTTTTGATAGACGAGCGCGCATTTTACATCGGGATATTCCGCTTTAAGCAGCTCGATAACTTCCGCGGCACGTTGTTTCTTTGTCATAGCGGCTCCTTGTTACATCAGCGGCGACAGGACTTTGAGCAGCGAGCGGACGATCTGTCTTCCGAAGCTTATGTCATCGCACATTTCGACGGTGACCTTCTCGGAAACGGACAGAGAGTTAAGGAAAGACAGCCTTGCCTGTTCCACCGCTCTGCTCTTGTACATCCATACGCCGTTCTCGAAGTGCAGGTAGAAGCTGCGGTAGTCAAAGTTGCAGGTGCCGACGATCGCGGTCTCGTCGCTTATTATCATCTTTGTGTGGATAAAGCCAGGCGTGAACTCGTATATCTCGACACCGCTCTTTACGAGTCGTGAGTAGTTCGCCTGTGTCATCTCGAAGATTATCTTCTTGTCGGGGATATGCGGGGTAATTATCTTTACGTCTACGCCGCTTCTTGTGGCGCGGATAAGCGCGTTTTCCATAACATCGTCGAGTATCAGGTACGGGGTGCAGATATACACAAACTTCTTTGCGTTGTCGATAACGTTGACGTACGCGTTCTCGTGTATCAGCCCGCGGAAAAGCGGCTCGTCGGAGAACGGTATCACAAAGCCGTCGCTTCTGCCCTTATAATCTACCGTGTATTTTGTGTAGTCCTGCTTTTCTCCGGTAACGAAGTTCCACATTTCGAGATAAAGCACAACGACCTTTTTTACAGCGTCGCCGTTTAGCTTGACGCAGGAGTCCTCCCAGAACCCGAAGCGTTCCTTGCGGTTGATGTACTCGTCGGCAATGTTGATGCCGCCGGTAAAGGCTATCCTGCCGTCTATGATCGCAAATTTGCGGTGGTCGCGGTAGTTCATGAACCGGTCGAGGGACGGCTTATAGGGGTTGAATACGATAGTATTGATGCCGTGAGCCTTCATTGTCTGCGGAAAATCCACAGGGAGCAGGTTTATGGTCCCGATATCGTCGTATATCAGTCGCACCTCGACACCCGCGGCGGCTTTGTCTTTCAGAATGTCGAAGATCTGCTGCCACATTTCGCCGTCGCCGATTATGAAGTATTCGAGGAAGATGTACTTTTCAGCTTTTTTAAGCTCCTGCACCAGCTCTTCAAAGAACAGAGCGCCGGGATTTAAGAACTCGGTCTCGGTGTACGCATAGATGTTGCTTCGGGAGTTGTTGATGATATAGCTCGCCTCGCGCTTTATGTGGGAGTTCTGAGCGCCGATGACTTCGAGGAGCTGCTTGTTGGGCTTTATTATGCCGTCGGAGCTGTCCAGAGCGGCTTTAAGTTTGAGAGTGTTCTTTTTGTTGAGGTGAGTACGCCCGAACATGAGGTAGAGAAGGGCACCGCCGACCGGGAATGCGAGAACCGGTATAAGCCATGCGATCTTGAAATCGGGGTTGTTGTTTCTGTTTACAATGGTTATGGAGATGTAGAAGCTAAGTATCTCAAAGGACAGAAACAACGGTACGAAATACGCCGACAGAAAGAACATCGGCAGGACGATGATGCAGATCTGTACGAGTATGAGGATGCTGACACCAAAGAGTCTGCTTGATAGGATCTTGGCAAGTCTGCTCATGTTCTTCTCCTTTCTCGTGAAACTCCTTTAAAATAATATTATATCACATTATTCTGCTTTTTTCAAGTTTTTTTCTTAATATTTACATTTATAAAAATCCGATCAATTATTGACAAAGCCGGTACAAAAATGTATAATGTAAGTTGTGTGGTATTCTGCGCAGATAAGGAGACAGAAAAATGGATCTTACAGGTTTTTTGGTAGAATATGTTGAAACGAGCTTCGGCGGGGTGGCAGTCATCCTCCTGTCCGTAGTATTGCTCGTTCTGGGCTTCATTATGCTGATAAAGGGCGCCGATCTTTTCGTTGAGAACGCGTCAAAATTCGCGGTAATGCTCAAAGTTCCGCTTATCGTCATAGGACTTACAATTGTAGCATTCGGTACGAGCGCTCCCGAAGCCGCGATAAGCATAACCTCGGTATGTCAGTCGGACGCTGCGGCCGGTGCCGGGATCTCGATAGGAAATGTCATCGGAAGCAACATCATGAACATACTGATAATACTCGGTATTTCGGCTTTGTTTGCGGTTCTTCCGGTCAAGAAAGAAACGTTCAGGTATGAGATCCCCTTCGTTATTTTCATTACCGTTGTGCTGCTTCTTCTGGGACTTGACGGAGACATCGGAAAGCTTGACGCGGTGATACTTCTGATACTGTTCGCAGCGTTCTTCGTATATCTGATAATACTGTCGAAGAAGGGTGATGCGAGCGGAGCCGACGAGGTCGCCGAGCTTACCGAAAAGGATACCGTACTCAGCATGACTATTTTCGTGCTTATCGGTCTTGTGATGATAGTGGTCGGAAGTGACTTCACGGTAGCGGGTGCGACAAAGATCGCCGAGGCTCTCGGAGTTGACTCACGACTCATAGGACTTACCGTAGTGGCGTTCGGTACCTCACTCCCTGAGCTTGTTACCTGCGTCACCGCCGCAAAAAAGAATGCCGTGGATATCGCGATAGGCAACATCATAGGAAGCAACATCTTCAACATACTGTTCGTTGCGGGTCTCGCGGGACTTGTAGCTCCCACACCGATAGGATTTCAGCCTTCGTTCATCATTGACGCGTGTGTCGCGATCTTCGCGGCGGTACTGCTGTTCCTTTGCGTACTCAAAGACCGTAAGCTCGGACGCGTCGGCGGTGCCATAATGATAGGTTCCTACGCCGTTTACTTCGTTTATCTGATTTTGCAGCCCATGATCCTGGCGACTGCGTGAATCTGTCCGGAGGTTGGATAATATGGAAGAAAACCCAAATATAACCGGTGCCGAGCCGGAAATGACCGCGGTAGATAACGCTGTGGAAGAGGCTCCCGTACATACCGGGGAACCTGCTGCACTTACTGACAGCGACTCTTCCGGTCTCGCGGCTGATACATCTGATGTAAAGGAACCGGACAAGGATGTTTACATATACGACGCTGACGACGACGAGCCGGTTGACGATAAGGACTTATACCGCGACTATACCGGGGAAGTCATGACCGTTCGCAGACCAGTTCCCACTAAACCGGCAGCACAGAAGCCTGTTGAACAGAAGCCTGTTCGGAATCATGTTCAGACTGTTCACCGTGAGCCGCCTCCTTCTTCAAGAAAAAGTCCGACAGGAGAGGAAAGTGTTCACAAATTCGAAAAGAGTGAACAGTTCAGATCCGAGCCTCGTTCTGTCACCGTATACCGCGAAGGCTCCGATATGCGGATAAACCGCATTTATACGATAAATACAGTTATATCCATGATAACGCTCTGCGCCGTTGCTGCCGGAATATTCATCGGGTATGCGTACTTAAAACGTCTCGAACAGGATCTCGGTATCAGCAAGAGGCGCATTTCCGATCTTGAGGACAGCAGTAATGCCGTTACCGCGGAAAAAAGCAATAACGGCGACGATGAGGAAGACAACGATTATATCGACGCTATCAGCCTCATTGACGAGGAGGAGCTCAACGAACCGGCCGTGCCGGAGAGCGAGATAGAGATCGAGAACGGAAAGCTTCTGCTTTACGATTCCTATGTCGGCTATTCGTGGACACCTGTTCTGTCCGGAATAAAGCCGCATACCTACAACAAGGAGAACTTTCATGTTGACGAAGATTACCGCATGGAGTACGTTGTTGACGGCGAGGTATCTTCATATTTCGGGATAGACGTGTCCTCACATAACGGAGATATCGACTGGGACGCGGTGCGCTCGGACGGAGTCGAGTTCGCGATACTTCGTATAGGCGTTCGCGGCTATGGCGCAGAGGGCAACATAAAATTCGACGATAAGTTCATTCAGAATTATGACGGCGCGCGCAAGGCGGGTATCGACATAGGCGTGTATTTCTACTCCCAGGCGATAAGCGTCGAGGAAGCAGTCGAGGAAGCAAAGTTCGTGCTCGAAAAGCTTGACGGGCGGTCTCTCGAATACCCGGTGGTGTTCGACTGGGAGCCGGCCGAGATCATGGCGGGGGATGACCCGCCGCGTACCGAGGACGTAATGCCCGGAACTCTTACCCTGAGTGCAATGGCGTTCTGTGAGAATATCCGAGACGCCGGATATGAAGCGATGATCTACACCAACAAGAAAATGGCTTACATAAAGTATGATATGCGAAAGCTTCAGGATTATCCCGTATGGCTGGCGCTGTACAACACCGACCTTACCTATTACTACGATTTTGATATGTGGCAGTACGGTTTTGGCCGCGTGGACGGCGTTGAAGGTGATGTTGACCTCGATATCGCTATCATCAGGTAGCCTTGCGGTACGCCGCGATACCGAACTCCGCGCTCACGGTGAGTGATCCGAGCCGGTCAAGCTTCGCGCGGTCGGTAGCCGATGTCTTGTAACAGTACGGGGTCATCTCGAACAGCGCGATTATGTCCTCGTTTGACGCAAGATCGGCACTGAACCGGCACTCCTTGTATTCAAGCAGCTCAAACCCGTTTACGTCGAGCGGCGAGACTGTGTTGCGGTACGGCTTCTCATATACCGCCTGTTTCAGCTCGAACAGGTGGTTTTCGAGCGGGAACGCGGTGATATACACACCGTCCTCTTTAAGTACCCGCAGATATTCGCTACCGGAAAACGGCGAGAACAGGGCAAGGACTATCCCGCAGCTCCCGTCAGAGAGCGGAATATCGAAAACGCTCGCCGCGGCAAGCCTTATCCCGGCGTGGCGTGAGGCTCCTGCGTTCACAGCATCCTTTGACACATCTATGCCGATAAGCTCGGCCGTTATTCCTATATTGTGCAGTTCCGCCGCGATATCCGCCGTGTAGCTGCACTCCCCGCAGCCGCAGTCCAGCAACGTACAGCCGTCATACGCGTACTTGGCGGTAAGCTCCCTGACAGCAGCTCGGAGCGGTTCGTAGTACCCCTTGTCAAGGAAGCTCTTTCTTGCCGCTACCATGCGCTTGTCGTCACCGTGCCGGGACTTATTGGACACAAGCAGGTTGACGGTACCTTTTCTCGAAATATCAAAACAATGCCCGACCTCGCATTTCAGGCTTTTGTCGTTCTGTACAAGCTCGTTTCTGCAAATCGGGCATATAAAATTTGTCATGCGTTTGTTTCGCTCCTTTGGTTTGATAACTTTATTATATAATATTGTATCGCTGTTGTCAAGGACGGCGGTGCACGGAGGATAAGATGTTCGGATATGTTTTTTTTGATCTCGACGGGACATTGCTCGACACCTTGCAGGATCTTGCTGATGCCGGAAACTACGCGCTGAGCCGGCTCGGGCTCCCGACGTACGACACTGAGAAATACAGGTATTTTGTCGGCAACGGGATACCAAAGCTTATAGAACGCATTCTTCCCGTGAACAGCGACGACTTGCTGAAAGAGCGTGCTCACACACTTTTCTCGGAGTATTACGCCGCCCACAGCGAGGACAACACGCGTCCGTACGACGGCATAGTCGGGCTCACGGAAGAACTCCGTTCGGCGGGCATAAAGACCGCTGTCATCACCAACAAGGACAACATCTACGCCGGGGAGCTGATACACAGGTATTTCGGTGACAGGATAACCGCAGTATATGGGAGTATTCCCGGCACTCCGCACAAGCCAGACCCCTACTGGGTAAACAAAGCTCTTGCGGACTTCGGA
>JAFZOA010000054.1 GCA_017550775.1 Ruminiclostridium sp.
GGCTGAATGTGTCAAATGGGGTGAGCGGGGCGCAAGGCTCAACGATATTGCGCCCGGAATAATTGTTACTCCGCTCGCTATTGACGAGTTCAACGGACCGCGCGGCGATTTCTACAAGAATATGTTTGCAAAGTGTCCCGCGGGCAGACCCGGCACTGCCGACGAAGTGGCAAATGTCGCGGAACTGCTTATGTCCGATAAGGGCGTGTTCATTACCGGCTCAACATTTCTTATTGACGGCGGTGCAACTTCGAGCTACTTCTACGGGCCGCTGAGACCTGCGGAATGATGAGTTTTATAAAAAATTTTGACTTTCCTATACCGCCTTGAACAACCGTTCATATTTCCCCGCATTTTCACGCTTACAAACAAGATAATACACCACTTTCGCCTCTTTATCACTGATAGGTATATCGACCCTGTCTGTTTTCAAGCCCATGAACTCTTTTGCAAGATCGGTGCTGAACGAAGGCAGAACAGAGGCTGTGACAAGCTCCCCGAAGGTGTAGCGGTCATTTTGTATCAGAAACCGCGAATTCGGCATCTTCTCGACGGTCAGATCGTGCCAGAAGCCGATATCAGACATGAGCAGCATATTCTCGCCGTCAAGATCGGCAAATTTCAGCTGTTTTCTTCCTGCAAGCCTATGTATCGGAGGCAGTGAGAACATCAGCGCTTCCGTGCAGCACACAGAACCGGTGTACTTGACCTCGTCGGGCTTGAAATGCAAAACACCGAGTTGATAAAGTCCCGTGTCGAGTCCATGCAGTATGTGTTCCTCCGCAGCTATCTCTGTTCGCACGGACATTTCGGGGTACAATTGCGATAACAGCGGTGACAGCTTCCACACCGGAGCGGGAGCGCATACCCCGAGCGAGATCGTCCGTCGGCTCAGGTCGAATTCCCGCACGCGAACGGTTATCGCGTCAATATCGGATAACGCTTTTTCGGCAAGCTCCGCTGTGAGCCTGCCGTTTTCGTTTAATTCGAGCTTGTTTCGGCTTCGAACGAAAAGCGGGACTCCTATGTCTTCTTCGAGCTTTCTCATGTTTCGGCTGAGCGCGGGCTGTGAGAGAAACAGCTTCTCCGCCGCTTCGGAAAGTGTCCCGTATTCCGCGAATGCCGCGAGCTGTCGTAACAGGTATAATTCAAGCATATAGCCCTCCGAGTATAAATGGTATTTATAGCAGTATGCAAAATAAGCATTGTACAAATTAAGATTTCTATGATATAATACAGATAAAGCAGATGATCCGCTATCAAAAGTATAGCACATTTCGAGCTGTAAATCAAGAGGTGATCGTATGATATTTTACTTTACCGCCACCGGTAACAGCTTGTACGCGGCAAGACAGCTTGATAGCGACTGCCGCAGCATAGCGCAGGAGATACACGGTGATATGCAGTATAAAGCCGATTCAATAGGCATTGTCTGTCCGATATACGGTCACGAGCTGCCGCCGATAGTCAAAGACTTCATAGCGAAAGCCGCATTTGATACCAACTATCTCTATCTTGTTCTGACCTACGGCAACCGTCACGGCGGCGCGGCAGAACTTGCGGACGAGTTTGCAAAGTCTGTCGGGAAGCATTTCGACTATATCAATGTTCTGCTTATGGTCGATAACTGGCTGCCGGGGTTCGATATGGACGAACAGCGCACGATAGATAAGCATATCCCGGAACAGCTCGCAGCGATACGCTTGGATATTGCAGAGCGAAAGCAATTTATCTCAGCCGTAACAGACAATGACAGAGAAGTACACAAGGAATATCTCAGACGCGTGTCTGAACTGCCCGCGGACACATTCAAAAAGCTCTACCGTATAACCGATGAATGTATCGGCTGCGGGATATGCACAAAGGTCTGTCCTATGGGGTGCTTTTCACTGAACGGACAGCATGCCGAATGGGACAATGAAAAATGTATCACCTGTATGGCTTGCGCTCACGCCTGCCCCGAAACGGCGATACAGCTGAACATTCCCGAGCCGAATCCTAAAGCCCGATACCGCAACGAGCATATCGGTATTATGGACATAATCGAATCAAACTGGCAGAAGCAATACAGTAAAAAAGCGGGATTTCCGCATAAGACAAATCAGAACGGAGGAACACATTATGGAATTCGTAACACTTAACACAGGAGCAAAAATGCCGCTTGAGGGCTTCGGAGTATTTCAGGTACCCGACACGCAGGTTTGCGAAGACGCAGTCTATAACGCGATTAAGACAGGTTATCGTCTTATCGACACGGCGCAGGCGTATATGAATGAAGCCGCTGTCGGAAAGGCTGTAAACCGTGCGATAGCAGACGGTCTTGCAGCACGTGAAGAGTTATTTATAACCACAAAGGTGTGGGTATCGAATATGAAGGCCGAGAACACAGCTTACGACTCGGTGAAGCTGTCTCTTGAAAAACTCGGTCTCGATTATGTAGATCTCGTCCTTCTGCATCAGCCTATGGGAGACTATTTCGCTGCATACAGAGGTATCATAAAAGCATACAAGGAAGGCTTGACCAAGGCGATAGGCGTATCGAACTTCTATCCGGCGATACTTACGAATTTCTGCGAGAATATAGAAATCATCCCTGCCGTAAATCAGGTCGAGCTTCACCCGTTCTTTGCACAGCAGAGTGCGCTTGATAATATGAAAGCCTACGGCGTTGTACCGCAGGCGTGGGGTCCTCTCGCGGAAGGTAAGCACGGTATCTTCACACATTCCGTCCTTTCGGAGATCGGCGCGAAGTACGGCAAGACTGCCGCACAGATCGCTCTGAAATGGAACACACAGCGCGGCGTATCTATCCTGCCGAAGTCCGTTCATGTCGAGCGTATGCAGCAGAACCTTGATATATGGGACTTCTCGCTTTCCGATGAGGATATGTCTAAGATCGCGGAGCTTGACCTCGGACACAGCGAGATAGTAAACCACGATGATCCCGCGTTTGTGAAAATGCTGAACGGATTAAAAGTATGATAAAGGAGAGAATAGCATGAGAAAGAATTTAGGTGTACAGCCGGCATTGTTCCCGATGCCGGTGGTGATAGTGGCAGCTTACGGAGCCGATGGGAATATATGCGCAATGAATGCTGCGTGGGCGCAGATATGCGATATGGATAAGATCGCGCTTTTTATCGACAGCGAACATAAGACAACAAAGAACATCATGGAAACAAAGGCATTCACGGTAAGCATAGCCGATGTTTCGAATATGGCAGCCGCCGATTTCTTTGGTATCGCCACAGGTAATAAGATGCCCGACAAGTTTGAGCGTTCGGGCTGCCATGCGGTAAAGAGCGAGTTTGTGAACGCGCCGATAATCACGGAATTCCCCGTGACGCTCGAATGTGAGCTTGCGGAGGAGATAAGCGCCAATAATATGCATGCGATAGTCGGAAAAATAGTCAATGTCAGCGCCGAAGAAAGCGTTGTCGGCGACAAGGACAAGATACTCCCCGAAAAGGTAAACGCATTGATCTTCGACCAGTTCCGCAACGGCTACTACGCTGTCGGCGAGAAGGTCGGTCAGGCGTGGAATGCGGGTTCGGCGATGATGAAGGAGGCACAGGGCAAATGAAATATACTAAACTCGGCAATACGGATATTACCGTATCGCAGATATGCGTCGGCGGAATGTCGTTCGGCAAAGCATCCGAGGAATTTCACCAGTGGACACTCGATCAGTCTGCCACACAGGATATGATCAAGCACGCATACGAACTCGGCGTGAACTTCATTGATACTGCAAACTGCTACAGCTTCGGGACGAGCGAGGAATACATCGGGCACTCTCTTAAAAATCTCGGTATTCCGAGAGATAAGGTCGTGCTTGCTTCAAAGGTGTTCTTCAACGACGGAAAGCTCGGTAAAGCGGCGATACTCCGTGAGATAGACGGCACTCTGAAGCGTTTGCAGACCGACTATCTCGATCTCTATCAGATACACCGTTTTGATTATGGTACTCCGATCGAAGAGACTATGGAGACTCTCGACAGCCTTGTCAAAGCGGGCAAGGTCAGAGCTATCGGAGCTTCCGCAATGTACGGCTATCAGTTCCACAATATGCAGATATGCGCAGAAAGAAACGGTTTCACAATGTTCTCGACGATGCAGAATCACTACAATCTGCTCTACCGTGAGGACGAGCGCGAGCTGATACCGATATGCAGACAGTACAACGTTTCGCTTATCCCGTACAGCTCTCTTGCGGGAGGTCATCTTACACACAAGACATGGGAATCCGGAAGTAAGCGCAGCGATACCGACAAGGTGCTGAAAGACAAGTACGACCGCGCAAAAGACAACGATATGCAGATAATACAGCGGGTAAGCGAGCTTGCAGACAAGTACGGCGTTACAATGACGGAGATCGCGCTTGCGTGGCATTTTGCAAAGGGTGTGGCATCGCCTATCGTCGGCGCTACGAAAGTTGCTCACTTCGATGACGCGGTAAGAGCCGCAGATATGACGCTTACTGACGAAGATGTGAAATATCTTGAAGAAGTATATGCTCCTCACGAAATAGTCGGTGCATTATCGGAATAAAGGCAAAAAGGAGACAACGACCATGAAAAAAATACTATCTTTCGTTCTGACCGGATTTATGCTGATCGCTCTTACGGCTTGCGGAAATACGGGCGTAGCGCAGCCTGCAAGCACAACAAAGTCACTCGAAACCACGACGACAACAACGGCTGCCAAGACCGATGCTGCCGATGAAACAGCAGCTCCGACAAGCGCAGATACAGCGTCTGCTACTGACAGTACCGAAACCGGAAACAACATTCTTGTGGTATATTTTTCGTGGTCGGGCAATCTTCACCAGATGGCGGGCTGGGTCGCCGATGAGACCGGCGGTGATCTTGTGAGAGTTACCGCGAAAGACCCGTATCCCGACGATTACAATGCTACCGCAGACCGCGCCAAGAAAGAGCAGGACGAAGGTGTTCGTCCCGAAATAAATGTCGATCTGACGGCGGAGCAGTTTGCAAAGTACAATACCGTGTTCTTCGGTTTCCCGGTATGGTGGTACGATCTTCCTATGCCGATGTGGACGCTGCTTGAAAGCTACGATTTTTCGGGCAAGACCGTGATACCGTTCTTCTCTCACGAGGGTTCCTCAAACGGAGCAAGCGCTCTCCCGACAATTACAAAACTTGCAGCCAGCGCAACAGTAAGATCTGATGACGCTCTTTCGATACGCGGCGGAAAAGTCCCCGATTCGGAGAATGATGTAAGGAATTGGGTCAAGGGGCTTGGATATTCAGAATTAGCATAGGAGGCGTGGCGTATGTCTGATATCGCAAGCTCATGTTTTCAATGGCAATTCTGATGTTCATGTGTTATATCAGTATAACAAATTTCCGGCAATCAATACTTGACTGTGTTTTAGTAATAATGTATAATTATGCTATATAAATTGAATGAAAGGATAACTGCCATGAAACATAAACACATCACAAAGATTTTATCGTGCCTTTTATCAGCAGTAATAGCAATCGGAACATTAACTCTCTGTGCGTCGGCTTCAAACGATACTTTTGAGACCGCGGAACAGGCAATCGGAAATATCGGTGCCGGCTGGAACCTTGGAAACGCACTGGACAGCACGGGAGAATGGATCGTAAAGTGGACAGAGAGAAAACCGGAAAACTTTGAAACAGCGTGGGGGAACCCTGTTACAACAAAAGCGTTAATATCAGCTGTTAAAAAGGCAGGATTCAACGCGATACGCGTTCCCGTAACATGGGAATATCATACAGACGATAAAGGCAATATTGATAAGGCATGGCTCGACCGTGTCAGCGAGGTCGTTGACTATGTTGTCTCGCAGGATATGTATTGTATTCTGAATGTTCATCACGATGCGGGCTCGGACGGTTGGCTGGAAGCTTCATCAGACAGCTACAAGGCAAACAGCGGCAGATTCGAAGGATTGTGGAAAAACATAGCTGTACGCTTTAAAGACTACGGAGAAAAGCTGATGTTTGAGAGCTTCAATGAGATGCTCGACAAGGATAACAGCTGGACGGATGCCAAAAATTCCGATGCATACAAAGCAATAAACGACTTCAACGCTCTGTTTGTAAAGACTGTACGCGCTGTCGGAGGCAATAACTCACAGCGTAATCTTATGCTTCAGGTCTATTCCGCAAGCTGCTCGGAAAAGGCACTTGATGGTTTCTCCCTGCCCGAAGACACCGTGAGATCACATCTCATCATACAGGTTCACAACTACGACCCGCAGGGTTTTACAGCGACCGACGCTACATGGACAACTATGACCGACAAATGGGGAACAGCCGCGGAAAAGCAGTATTTCGACAAGCTGTTTGAACGGCTTGGCAAGTTTTCGGAAAAGCAGGGCACTCCGCTCGTTGTCGGAGAATTCGGCGCGAATTATAAAGGAAATGAGTCCTCTCGCACAGCATACGCTGAATATTTCGTTCGTGCGGCAGCGAAATACGGCATCAAATGCTTCTGGTGGGATACCGGCGGCATGGCTCTGTTCGACCGGGAAAAAGCCGAGCCGAAATACCCTGATGTTATAAAGGCTCTGGTTTCCATTAAAGGAGTTTCCACGGAAAACAAAACAGATGTTTCGCAAACTGTGATTGAAAAGCTGAAAGCTCCTGTCGTTAAAACAAGCGTTACAGGGAAAAAAGCAACACTGAAATGGGATAAGATCGACGGAGCGGTAAAATACCGCGTGTACAGATATGATGCATCTTCAAAAAAGTATGTGCGTATTCTGACCACGACGAGTACATCGTGCAAATTAAATTTTAGGAAAAGCGGGACATACAGATTTGTAGTATGTGCTGTAGCTGAAACAGATAACGGGTATAGGAACGGATATTTCGCAAGCGTCATTAAGATAAAGTGTAAATAGCAAATCACAAAACACTATGATCGAAGTGTTTAAAGGACTTCCGCACGGTTTCGGTCTCGGCACGGGAACTGTCGCCGAGGGCTGGATAAACAATGCCGTAAAACTCCGGGAAAGACAAATAGAGAGCTGACAATGAACGCATTTGCCGACAACGCTTTCGGAAATGGGTATCGGCAGTGATACCAATCTGAAAGCAGTAGCGGAGTCAACAATACTGACAGGCGGCTGTGCGAAGAAGTTTACAGCAGCGGAATTGCTTGACGTTCTGGAAGAGTGCAGATAAGGACTGAGATCAAATGAAAACAAAAATAAAGCTTGCCGCTGACATCCTTATGACAGCGGCTTTGCCGGTATTAATGTGCTATTCGCTTATCACCGAGACCGCTCACGAGATAGTCGGTCTTGTAATGTTTGCGCTGTTTATCCTGCACCATATACTCAATTTCGGATGGACGAAAGCGCTTTTCAAAGGCAAGTATCCTCCTAAGCGCATTGTCGGAACTGTTATAAACGCGCTTGTGCTGCTCTGTATGATCGGTCTGATGTACAGCAGTATAGTGATCTCAAAGCATATCTTCACATTTCTTGACCTGAGCGGTGCCGGTTTCGCGAGAACGGTACATCTGATGTGTGCCTATTGGGGATTGGCGTTAATGAGCGTTCATCTCGGTATGCACTTTCGACAGATGACTGCGGGAATAAAGCCGAAAAAAACGGTTGTGATCGTGTTGCATATTTTCTTTGCAATGATCGCACTTGTCGGCATTTACGAGTTCATTGCGCTGAATTTTGTCGGATATATGTTCGGACAGGTGCAGTTTGTGTTTATAGATACAAGCAAATCCCCGATCATTGCTGTGCTTGAAAACTTAAGCGTTATGGTGCTGTTTGCCGAGGGCGGTTATTGGCTGAACAAGGCATTAAGCCGTACAAATAAGGAAAATGAAAAATCATCATACTGCTCTTGAAATACTTTTAGCTCCTTACTCTTTAAGTTTATTTTAACTTTGCATGATATAATGAAGAAAATACAAAAAGAGAGGTACCCATTATGTCATTGAAACGTAATACTATATTTATTGCAGCTTTATGTGCTTGTCTGCTTATATCAGGCTGTTCGACCGACACACAGACCGAAACAACGACAACCACGGCATCAGCTATGACAGTTCTTGACACGGCTGTGGAAACAACCGCGGCAGAAACAACTTCCGCCGAAACAACAACGGTTTCCGAAACCGTAACAACCGAAAGTGAAGTGCAGATCGTGACAAATCTCGAAAAGCTCGACATGACCAAGTGGCAGTACAACGCCGATGACGATGTTTATTATCAGATCGGCATATCTTACTGCGAAACACCGGCTGATGAAAGCTACGAAACGCTTGCCGTATTTGTACCCAGCGCGTATATGACCGGAACAGAAAACGGTGACGGAACTTATACCTGCGAACTTTCCGACGGTTCTATAAACGGCTATACAGCGGAGACCGCACCGATAGTTATGCCGATAAACACTCCAGGGTATTCCGCAATGTCGGCTCTGACTTCTTATTCGAGCAGCGTTTCGAGCTATACCAAAGAGGGCTTCGTGTATGTACACGCGGGCTGCCGCGGACGCGATGCAGGTGCTCCCGCAGGCGTTACCGACCTAAAAGCAGCGGTGCGCTATATAC
>JAFZOA010000571.1 GCA_017550775.1 Ruminiclostridium sp.
AAACTGATAATCGTCGGACAGCTTGAACAACGAGAACAGCATCCGGATATGTTCATAGAATGTAGCCTTGACGCTCTTTCCGTCTTTCTTCACATTTATTCTGTCAGATGTTTCGGGATCGACGCTGCACTCGTTCAGCTTTTCCAAAACATCATCAGGTGCGAGCAGACCCTTTTCAAGCAACCGCGCAGCAAGCTCAACGGACAGCGTATGACGATTTACTGCTTCTATGATGTTTATAACAGTATCGCGGTGCTTGTCCGCATCGGAATACAGCTTGCCGAACAATTCAAACAGATCGTCAATGTCGGAGATCTCATTAAGCGAATATGTATAACCGCAGTCGAAATTGCTTCGCGTGGTGAAAATCACTCTGCATTTGTATTTCATCACCACATCAAGCAAATCCTCATCGGAAGCGGTTGTATCAAAGTTGTCGATCACAATCAAAGTATCATCTTTGAGCGAGCGCAGATAACGGTTATGACGCTTGAACTTTTCGTCGTCGGTATCTTCCGGACGATCATCGGAAAAATCAATATCGGCAATAAGATTTTTCAGATCGGTGTCGTAGTAGAAATAAAGAATGTTTGTAAAGTCTTTTCTGTACTCTCTCGCAAACGCTTTCACGAATTCGCTCTTACCAATGCCGCCCACACCGTTCACGAACACTTTATTGTTTTCGGACAGTATATCATGCAGCTCCGCAAGCTCTTTATTTCTTCCCGAAAAATGCTTGCAGGGCGCAGGTATATCAGCACCGAAAATGCGTTCGGAAACGATAGGTGACAGCGCACCGGAAGATGTATGCTTTTCAATAATCTTAGTATCACGGGTAACGAACGGACGCGACATTGCGAATATAAGTATGTTGCAGATAAACTCCACAGCTTCGGATCTACTGTCACAGGGATAATAACCGAGCAAATCTTTTTTGGAATCATCTGAAATGCTCACGTCATTCCGGACGAGATCGTGCAGAGCTTTGGTAAGATTATCGTGATCGCTGATATGCGGCATAATTGATCTGCTGAAATTGTTCATAAGATTATCCGCCTTATCATCAGCACCGTAATACTTGATTATTGCTGAGCTTATCGGCTTTAATCCGCGCAGCCAGCGGTTAGATAATCCCGCATTGAAAAAGAAAAGATTTGCCCTTGCATAGTCGTCAAAAAGCATTTCAAGGAACTCCACTTGATTCAGTGAAGCATTGTCTAATATCGTTCTGCACACAGAACTGAAATCGCATCTATCCATTTATCTCACCTCGTCGCCGGTAATTAAACTTATACCATTATAGCACAACAGACATAGAAAATCAACCAAAAGATATGGGACAAGGAAATGCATTTTTTCAGATTGGAGGATCAATGATCAGAAATGAACTCACCTTAAACACCAACAACAATGCGTCAGCCGAAATAAAGGTAACTATTCATTTACCGGAAGATGTTTCGGAGGTCGTAAGGCAGCAGAAAATAAATCATCTTTATGATGTATTGAAGCCCAAGCCGCTGAAACAGGACAGCACAGACGCAGCATAAGCCTTTCTTTCTTCGGCTTGCCCATTGTATCATATCCGTCTGCGGTCGTCAAGGTACTCCAAAATTTTTTCGCTTTATTATTGGGGCGAAAAATTTTTGAAGCCACCCCTTGACTACCTTGCCGGATATGATTCAGGGCAATTAGCCGAAGAAAGGAAAGGAATGTGCTTGACAGCACCGCAAGAAATTTTGGAATTTGACACTTTACCACTTGAAATTTTTTGCCGATAGTGCTATACTAATAATTGTAAAAAGTATCGTACTATCGGCTAACTTTTATGGAGGCTGATATTATGAAGAAGATCACAGCAATTTATGTACGCCGTTCGGTGAGCGACAAGGACAAGGGTAATAACTCCCTGTCTATTGATTCGCAGAAAGCGGACTGCATACGCTATTTAGAGAACGGAGGTAAATTATCAAAAGACAGCTACCGCATTTATTGTGATGACGGTAAATCGGGAAAGGATATTGCACACCGTCCCGCATTTCAGCAGATGATGACCGACGCGAGAAACGGTCTTATCGACAAAATAATCGTTAAGAAGTATGACCGTTTCAGCCGCAATATGCGCGAGTATCTCAACATCACGGACGAGCTTGACAAGTACGGAGTGGGCGTTATATCGCTCTCCGAGCCGTTCAACACAGAAACCAAAGAGGGCAGAATGATGAGGAATAATCTTCTGAACTTTGCGGAATTTGAGCGTGAAACCATAGCCGCGAGAGTTGCGGACGCTTATGTTACAAGGGCAATGGAAACGGGCTTCTATCAAGGCGGCAAGCGTTACTACGGGTACGAACCCGAACGCCGAACGATAAACGGCAAGACCGGATCGGTGCTTGTTCCGTCAGACAGAGCGAATGTTATTCAGATCGCTTATGAACTATATCAGAAACCCGATGTATCATTGAAAGATGTTATAGATCATTTCAAGGATAATAACATTGACAC
>JAFZOA010000572.1 GCA_017550775.1 Ruminiclostridium sp.
GAGATTTCCGATATTGATATTCTTTTTGAGTTGTTCAGAAAGCTGTATTCCGATGCGGACAAGCACCACGATACCGTTATAAATATAATAGAAGCTGTCAACCGTCATACACTGTCTGTTGAGCTCGCGGCGCGGTTGCTTGAAAAAGGATTGCTCGCTCCTGATGATGTTTTGGAGAAGCTGAACGAGTGCAGCGTAGATCCCGAAACATCTGACAGAATAAATGTGAAGAAGGACGGAAAGAGTGTCAAGGCTACATTCTATGAGCATATCCGGGCGCTGTTCAAGCTGTTCAAGCTCTCGGAAGATTATCAGTTTATTCTCCGCTGCCTGACTTTCGTGCGCGTGATCGGGATAGACCCTCGGCTGTTTGCACACTTTCTCTCGCTCTCGGATATGAATGATATAAATGATCTAGAAGAGCTGGGGCTTATCAAGGTCGAGAGTAGCAGAATATCATTGCAGCCGATAGTCAAGGATATTGCGATTGCTGACCTTGTGCCGTCCGTGAATAACTGCCGTAAAATGCTCACGAACCTGCAAAATATTTGCTTACGTCACGGTGTTGATATTCCGTATTATCAGACGCTTTTCCTGTACATCGAAGATGTTGTCACTGATATAAAGAATGACGATCACGATTTTTATATCACCTTTATTGAGGACGCATTTTCATATATGGAAAAGTATCAATATGAGAACGGTATGCGTCGCATTCTGTCTGTCATGAAAGCGTACAAGACGGAATTAAAGCCTAACGATTTGGCTTTATACTACGACTTTGAATCGGCTATCGCGGGAATGTTTGATAAAGATTTTAAGAAAGCTATTTCATTCTCGCAAACTGCGCTCGACACTTGTGTCCCGGGAGATGATCTGCACCTCGCAGCAAATCTCAACATGAACTTGGGGTATAACTATCACCTTGTGGGGCAGCTTGAACCGGCGTGCGAATACATGGAACGTGCGATCAAGCTAATGTCCGAATACGGCAAGCCGAACAACGATATGCTGATAATTTACCACAATTACGCTAACCTTATGGACGACTGCGGCGAGCCTATGAAAGCTATTCGTGCTATGAAAAAGTGCGCTGAGTTTATAAAGGGCGCGAACGGAGAAAGTGCGGACTATGCCGATTTCCGGTTGAGTATGGGAAAGATGTACTTGAAAATCGGCAATGTCCAAAATGCAAAAGAAAATTTCTCTGCCGCCTTTAACATTTATGCTTCATTGTTCGGCGCGGATTCCGAAATGTTTGAAAGTAAGTTTGCGGAGCTTGTTGAGTTTGCAGACACTCACGGTATTCCGATTAATAAAAACCTGATTACTGAATAAAGAATGTCACTACCTTGAATATCACATATCCGATAATGCTGACCGGAGCTATGAAGTAAAAACGGTCAAGCCAATTGTCCAAATCCCTCGAACATCTGAAAGCAGTCCACAAATCAGTATTTTGTTTATCGCATAATTCGATGCTCTTGTCGATCTCGCCCTTCAATTCGTCTATCGTCTTTTTAAGCTCTTCGGCAACATCATCAAATGCTTTTTTCTGCTCTTCCTTGAAGCGAGAATAAACATCATAGACCGATCTGCTGACATTATC
>JAFZOA010000573.1 GCA_017550775.1 Ruminiclostridium sp.
AAGCACGCTATCAATGTTTTCAACTCCAGCCAGATGGTTGAGCAGTTCGGTATGACCATAGATCAGCTCCTTATCTATATGCCGCAGCTCTCCCGCCGCTGTCAGAAGCTCCGTTCGATGAAGAGCGTGCTCCCGAAAGCCCGTGAGGAGAGATTCGGGAAGGGGAGCAATATCATCGACTACCGCTATGCGAACTACGATATCTCCGCGGCGGAGGCGGATTACAACAAAGCCTGCGACCTGCTCGCGAAAGCTCAGACGGCCCTCGATACCGTCAACAATACTGTGACCTTCGAGCTGGAATTCTGATAACGTTCCCCGAGAAGGGGACTAAAAACGAAAACTTTTCCGTCGGACAGAGCAATTCTCTTTTGTTGATCAGTTAGTTAAGGTTCAATGTTTCCGATTATACGTTATTCTTTTTCTGTTATTCCGTTATTAGTTAAGGTTCATTGTTCCGAAAATTCTTTATGATTTTTTAGATGTGAATATACATCATACCGCTCTGTCCGTAAAAACTTTACCCCGCAGCCGAAGTACGGTTATAGGCGTTTTTCTGTTGCGTACAGTATCATTCAGACGATACCGGAAATGAAAAGGAAAAAGCACCCGGAAACCGACCGGGTGCTTTTATGTTCATTGGTGTAATACGAAATATCTGAGCAAAACCGCGGAGTATATCTCATAAATCAATGATGCGGGACGAATTATTCGCCTCTCTGCTTTGCGAAACACTCGCTGCAATATACAGGCCTGTCATCACGCGGCTTGAAGGGTACGAGAGCTTCCTTCCCGCAGCTTGCGCATATTGCTGTGAACATTTCTCTGTTTCTGGACGCGTTCTTCTTTGCGTCTCTGCACGCCTTGCAGCGCTGCGGTTCGTTTGTGAAGCCCTTTTCAGCGTAGAATTCCTGTTCACCGGCTGTGAATACGAACTCATTTCCGCAGTCCTTGCATACAAGCGTCTTGTCTGTGTACATACGATATACCTCGCCATAAAATATAATTTGACCGTTTGCGGATTTGCACCGCTAAGCTCTGTTTGCAGCGGTCATAGGAGCTGTTTGAGCTTTTTTCTCGCGCGGGAGAGTGCGTTGTCGGCCGATTTCGGGGTGATGCCAAGCCGCTCGGCGATCTGCTTATAGGAATACCCTTCGAGAAAGAGCTTCATAGCACTGTATTCCTTCTGTGAGAGGAAGGAGAGGAGGTGTTCAACGACCTCGTTATCTTCTTTTGTGATGACATAATCATCGGCGGAGGAGCTTTCGTCCGCGACCTGACCGAGATCGAAGTCATCATCCTTTGTGAGCTTTCCGTGAGCTTTTGCGACAGCGTTCTTCATTCTGTTTGCAATACAGGTGCCCGCAAATGAAGAAAATGAGCCTTTGCTGTTATCAAACGCTCTGAGCGCGTCAAACAGCGCAAGATATCCTTCCTGACAAAGATCTTCGGGTTCGATATCGCTCGTGCAGAGCTTTGCAGCCTTTATGCGGATAACAGAAGAGTAACGAGAGATGAGAAGAGCCATCTCGCTGCTGTGCATAGGGTCGGGCTGCTGTTTGATAGCCGCCGCAAGTTCTTCATCGGAGACTTTCATACAGCTCACCCTTTCCGAATATCACAAAAAGATTATAACACTATTTTTTCACATTGTCAACACAATATGAGATATTTTTTACATTCTACGGTATTTTTTTCTTCCCTCAGTGAAAATATTTCCGCCGTGGCAGTCAATAGCCACCGTCAGAGGAAAGTCCTCGATATAAAGCTTTTTAACGCTTTCGCAGCCGAGATCCTCGAATGCAATTACCTCGCAGCTCTTTATGCACTTGCAGGCGAGTGCTCCCGCACCGCCGATCGCGCAGAAGTAAACCGCTTTGTTGCGTTCTATCGCGTCGATAACAGCCTGACTGCGTTCACCCTTGCCGATCATCGCGGCGAGTCCTCTGTCAAGGAAGTCCGGAGAAAACTTATCCATTCGTCCGGAGGTGGTGGGTCCGCAGCTTCCGATAACCATACCGGGTTTTGTTCCGGTCGGACCTGCGTAGTAGATGACAGCTCCGTCAAGGTCGTAGGGAAGGGGAGCCCCCTGTTCTATGAGCTCGTTTATACGTTTATGAGCAGCGTCCCGGGAAGTATAAACTGTTCCCGAAAGCATGACCTTATCCCCGGCGCAAAGCTCGGGGGATAAGGTCTTAAGCTGTGTAACATTAATTTTTATCATATAAGCAGTGAAGAAAGGTCGTCGTCAGAGTCCGAACCGCCGAAGTTCCACGATTCGTTGTTTGTGGGCTTTCTGAAAGAAGGTCTCTCACGCTTGTTCGGGTCGGTAACGGTCTGTGAGGAACCTGCAGCGAACAGATCCGCAAACTCACCGAAGTCGTCCATGCCAGTGGGAAGGGTATCTTCCTCTCTGAAATTGAGATCTGCGGGGGTAAGATCTACATTTGCCGCACGGTCTGCTTCATCAGCGTCTGCCATCATATTGGCGAGAGTGTCGTCATCGGTCCCTGTCGGGTCGATAGCCATGTCGTAGATATCTGCGCCGAGATCGCTGCCCTTGGTGGGTCTTGCGGTCTTGTCGATAGGTGTGATATCGAAGTCGCTGCTGATAGGATCGGGAGCCGCGTCAAGATTGAAATCGTCGATAACACCCACACCTTCCATGTTAATGAGCGGGATCTCTCCGGACATATCATCATCCTTGGGTTCCGTTAGGAAGAAGTCCTCAAAGTCGGAATCAAGGCCGGGTCTTTCGGTCTTGGAAGCAAGATCGGGCTTGCTTACCGGAGCAGCAGCTTTTGCGGGAGCAGGCTTTACGGGCTCGGGAGCGGGTGTCTCCTCAAATATGGGAGGAGTGATAACGTCGGGCATATCAGCCATAAGATCGTCGTCGCTCGGGATATCGGTATCGGGAGAGTCTATGGAGATAGAGGAGATTATATCGCTTTCCTCAAACTCGTCGTCATCGTCAGCTTCTGCTTCAGAAGCCGGAGCGTCTGTCTGTTCGATCCTGGTCTCGATCCTGAACTTCTTCCTGATCGCATCGAACTTGGCATCAGAGAATTTGCTGTCGTCGAACTCAGGCAGCTCGAACTTTGCTTTGAGGGCTCCTGTTGCAAGAGTAAGCTCCTCTCCGATCTTTGCGATAGGGGACAGATCCGCCGAGGATGCCTGTGAAGAAGCAGCGGCCTGAGCTTCGGCAACGCCGGTCTTAGCACCGTCGATCCTGGACTTGGTATCGTCAACAAGCCTTGTTATACCGTCGATATCGGACTTAGTCCCGTTGAGCGCTTCGGTGAAGCCGTTCATCTTTCTTGACGCTTCGTTTACGATCTCGGTAGTCTCGCCGATCTTCTTGGACGCGTCATTGATCTTGAGGGAAGTCTCGCTTATCTGTCTGGAAACAGTATCTATCTGGCTGGTGGTATCGTTTATCTGCTGTGCGACGCTGCTGATCTGTCCGGAGGTCTCGCTGAACTGTCTGCAAATATTGTCGATGTTGGAGGTAACTCCGTTTATCTGCGAGTTTACGGAATCGAACTGCTGTGCAAAGGACTCAAACAGGGCGGAAAGAGAACCGATCTTTCCGGTGAAATCCTTCATCTGTGCCGCGGACGCAGCCTGTTCGGACTGTGTCTGTTTTATCTGTGCGTCGAGCTTTTCCTTGATACGGGCAAGCTTGTCAGAGCGTTCCTTAAGCTCTGCTTCAACGTCTGCCTTGTATTTGTCGGCTGCCATCACGGCCTGCTGAGCGTAGCTTTTAGCAGCCGCGATTATCTCCTTCGCGTATGCGCCCGCCTCGGCCATTACTTCGTCGGCGTTGCTTGTAGCGACAGCCTTGCCGGGA
>JAFZOA010000574.1 GCA_017550775.1 Ruminiclostridium sp.
AAGGAGCATGACGCGGTGATAGAGCTTATCGAGAGCCGCACGACCTACCCCGTTATCGTCAAGCCGGTGAACCTCGGTTCGAGCGTCGGCATACGCAAGGCAAAGGACAGAACGGAGCTTGAAGACGCGCTGGATTACGCGTTCACCTTCGCGATAAAGGTGTTGGTGGAGAACGCGATAACCGAGCTTAAGGAGATCAACTGCTCGGTGCTCGGAGACTACGAGGAAGCGGAAGCGAGCGAGTGCGAGGAGCCTATCGCGAACGACGAGATACTGAGCTATCAGGACAAATACGTCGGCGGTACCAAGTCCTCCGGCGGCAAGAGCGGCATGGCGTCGCTCAAACGCAGGATACCCGCGGATATCACCCCGGAGATGCGCGAGGAAGTCCGCACTATGGCGGTGAAGGCGTTCAGAGCACTCGGATGCAGCGGCGTAGCGAGAATAGATTTCATGCTCGACAAGGCGACGGGGAAGGTATACTTAAACGAAATAAACACCATTCCCGGAAGCTTATCGTTCTACCTCTGGGAGCCGGTGGGCGTGAAGTACACCGAGCTGCTGGACAGAATGATAAACCTCGCGTTTAAGCGTGAGAGGGAGAACAAGTCCATAAGCTTCTCATTCGACAGCAACATACTTGAAAACGCAAGCTTCGGCGGAGCAAAGGGAGCTAAGGGTGCAAAAGGATAATTGGTAAAAATGCACAAATTCGACTTGATAAGCGGCAAAAAATCAGTACAAACGTACAATTTGAAAAAAATGTAAAAAAATACTTGATTTTTTGCTTGCAAAAGACTATAATATGAATATCGGTTAGCACTCAGATAATAAGAGTGCTAACACTCAGAAGGGCTAAGTGCTAAAAAGCCCGTGAGAATGTCAGTTCAATTATATTTTTAATAGGAGGTCATCAAAATGGCAAGAACAGCAAAAACAGCAGCGGAAAAAGAACCCGCAAAGAAGGGCAGAAAGCCCGCTGCAGAGAAAGCAGCTCCCGCAGTCAAGGCAGCGGCTAAGCCCGCCGCAAAGGCAGGCCTTAACATCAAGCCCCTCGCGGACAGAGTCGTTATCAAGTTCCTCGAAGCTGAGGAGACAACAAAGGGCGGCATAATCCTCACAACTTCTGCACAGGAAAAGCCGCAGGTAGCGGAAATATGCGCAGTAGGCCCCGGCGGTGTCGTTGACGGCAAGGAGATCAAAATGGAAGTCAAGGTCGGCGATAAGGTGCTTATCAGCAAGTACTCCGGTACAGAAGTAAAGCTCGACGGCGAAAAGTACACAATAGTTCGTCAGAGCGACATTCTTGCGATCGTAGAATAAAAGAAAGGAAATGACTTATTATGGCTAAGCAGATAATTTACGGCGAGGAAGCTCGCAAGGCATTACAGTCCGGTATCGACAAGCTCGCAGATACCGTCAAGATCACTCTCGGACCGAAGGGCAGAAACGTTGTCCTCGACAAGAAGTTCGGCGCTCCGCTCATCACAAATGACGGCGTTACTATTGCAAAGGAGATCGACCTCGAAGATCCCTTCGAGAACATGGGCGCACAGCTCGTAAAGGAAGTCTCCACCAAGACAAACGATGCAGCGGGTGACGGTACCACAACGGCTACTCTGCTCGCACAGGCTATCGTTCGCGAGGGCATGAAGAATGTTGCTGCGGGCGCTAACCCCATGGTAGTAAAGAACGGTATCGAACAGGCTGTTGAAGTTTCCGTTGACGAGATCAAGAAGAACGCACAGAAGATCAAGAATACCGCAGACAAGGCAAGAGTTGCTACCGTTTCCAGCGGCAGCGAGTTTATCGGCAAGCTCATCTCCGAGGCTATGGAGAAGGTTTCCGATGACGGCGTTATCACAATCGAGGAAAGCAAGACTGCCGAGACTTACAGCGAGGTAGTTGAGGGTATGCAGTTCGACAGAGGCTACATCTCCCCCTACATGGCTACCGACGGCGACAAGATGATCGCACAGCTCGACGATCCGTACATCCTCATCACCGACAAGAAGATCTCCGCTATACAGGATCTCCTCCCGCTTCTTGAGCAGATCGTAAAGACCGGCAAGAAGCTCCTTATAATCGCTGAGGACATCGAGGGCGAGGCACTTACCACTCTTATCCTCAACAAGCTCAGAGGCACATTCAACTGCGTGGCTGTAAAGGCTCCCGGCTTCGGCGACAGACGCAAGGAAATGCTCCAGGATATAGCTGTTCTCACAGGCGGTCAGGTCATCACAAGCGACCTCGGCATCGAGCTTGCGGACGCTACCGTTGATATGCTCGGTACCGCAAAGCAGGTAACCGTCTCCAAGGAGAACACCACTATCGTTGACGGCGCAGGCAAGAAGGAAGCTATCAAGGACAGAGTAAATCAGATCCGCAACGCTATCGACAACACAACAAGCGAGTTCGACAGAGAAAAGCTCCAGGAAAGACTTGCAAAGCTCGCAGGCGGTGTTGCTGTGATCAAGGTCGGCGCAGCTACCGAGATCGAGATGAAGGAAAAGAAGATGCGTATCGAGGACGCTCTCGCAGCTACCAAGGCGGCTGTTGAGGAAGGCATCGTAGCAGGCGGCGGTACAGCTCTTATCAACGCTATGGGCGCTGTTGAGAAGCTTATCGCGAAGCTCGAAGGCGACGAGAAGACCGGTGCCAAGATCGTTCTCCGCGCTCTCGAAGAGCCTATCCGTCAGATCGCTGCCAACGCAGGTCTCGAAGGCTCCGTTATCATCGAGAACATCAGAAAGAACGGCAAGAAGAAGTCCTACGGCTTTGACGCTCTCAAGGGCGAATATGTTGACATGATCGAAGCGGGCATCGTTGACCCGGCTAAGGTAACACGTTCCGCACTCCAGAATGCGTCTTCCGTAGCGGCAATGGTGCTCACCACAGAGAGCCTCGTTACTGACATCAAGGAAGAGACTCCCGCTGCTCCCGCAGGCGGTATGGGCGGCATGGGCGGTATGTATTGATCGCTTGAATCCCGGAATACAGTTAAGAGAGCCCCCCGACTTCGTCGGGGGGCTCAGTCTGTCGAAAAAGTATGTTTGGTCTATAACAAGACTATTCAAGTTCCGTGTTGCGGTCTGGATCCATGCGTCTATGATATTGCTGTGCAAATCCGCCGGTGTAAGGGGCTCGCTTTTCTGATATTCTGAAAACTCCGAACTTCGAGGCAGATAACTCGTCCATTCCGGAAAAGTAACATACGGAATGCGTGCAGGCTCAGCCTGCCGAGGGTCAAGGGGCGAGGAGCCCCTTGCGAGGGGACGGGGGG
>JAFZOA010000055.1 GCA_017550775.1 Ruminiclostridium sp.
ATACAGACCCTTCGGCTCATTTCCTCTGTGAAGCGACGATCTGCGAGCTGAGATTGTAGGTCAGCATGGGGTTTTCTTCATAGTCGGACAGTTTCCATGCAAGTTTTCTCTCAAATGACTTGTCGGCGTTCCGGACTGTGTCATAGTGGTCAAGCATTACCACATAAGCGTCGTCGGAGAGCTCGCAGAGCATATCCACATCGAGAGTTTCCAGCACACCCTGTTCATAGAGCGAGATATTGTATTCCGCTATCAGAGCGTCGGGACGGGAGAAGCAGAGCACTCCGAACAGGACTATGAACGCGGCGGATATCGCCGAAGCGGTGCGAAATTTCGGCACGAAAGCGCGGATCATCAGGACAGTGAACACCACGGCGAGCAGCACCATGAACCATGATGTGTAAAGGCGCAGACGGGTGAGCCCGTATTCTCCGATGTACATGAACATCTTCGCGAGGGCAGTGGAGATTATGAACACTGTGAAGCCGCTAAGCACGCAGGTGTAAACTTTCAGGGCGGGGGAGGGTTTCTTCTCCGCATTCCTTTTTGTGAACGAAAGCATGGAGACTATCACCGCGAGGTTGATGACCGCGATAGCACACAACTCAAAGAACCCGCGCCGCGCGTATTCGGAGTACATCATGTCTGCGGGGAGCTTTCCCGCGAATGCCGACAGGAAGTAGTTCGCCTGGGAAACGAAGTACATCAGGTACAGCACGCATATCGGGGTAACGCCGGCGAGAATGCCGGAAACGGGGAATATGCCGAGGTGCTGAACCTTTTCGTGGTAGTACATATCCGACGGGAGCGGATAAAGCTTCTGTACTGCGTCCGCGCGGAACATTCCGAAGATTAGGAAGCCGGCGGGTATGCCTAAGATGAGCTGGAACACCGTGGAGGTCACGTCGCCGGTGAGCATATCGGTCAGGCTGTCGAGAAGGCTGCTTATGCCGCTGTCTGCGCCCGCGAGGAGTCCGGCTACCACCACCGTAAGCGGTATAGTCACGGTCATACCGATCAGGGCGTTGCGCACCGCGGTCGCTTTCTCCGAACCTTTAAGGGAAGCTTTCATGGCGCGCGGGGAGGCCGGTATTTCAAGAATCGGGAGCAGGAATACCGTGCGAAGAAGGTCGAACAGGAAGAACCGCGTCACGAACCGCGCCTTTATCGCGACAGCCTGCACCCACCAGAACTGGAACGCGGTAAGGAAGATGAAGCAGAGAACGTGGAGCAGAACGCTTGACGTTATGGAGAAAACGAGCGAGAACAAGCATATCGCCGCTCCGAGAAGCCACTGTCTCACGGTGGGGTGGTTGCCCGCTTTCAGGACGTAAACCGCGCTGCACGCGAAGATCAGGAGCGACACGGCTGTGGTGACGAAGCCGTTCGGGTTGTACAGGCAATACCGCACGGTAAGAAATCCGAGCAGCATCGACACCCATACAAATACGCAGTCGTAGGGGCGGATCGCCGTTTTTGGCGCTGCGGGCGCGCTTGCGGCACCGGTCATTGTCATTTCGTTGTTCACTTTCTATTCCTCCTTGACAAATTCGAGTATGTCTCCGGGCTGACAGTCGAGCTCGCGGCATATCGCTTCAAGCGTCGAGAACCGTACAGCCTTGGCTTTGTTGTTTTTGAGTATCGAGAGGTTGGCGGGAGTGATGTCGATGCGCTCGGCAAGGTCGCCCGCCGAAACCTTCCGTTTCGCCATCATCACATCGAGATTTACGATTATCGGCATGGTCCCGCCCCCTTATATCGTGTAGTCGTTCTCTTCGCGAAGCTCCGCCGCCGCCGCGAGCATATTTTTGACCACGCGAAGTATCAGTCCTACGAAAGCGGCAATGAACGCCATGAGCAGCGCCAGCAGCCTCCAGAACGAAAGCGCCGCCAGTACCGCGGCTATCCCGAAGCAGCACCACGAGATGATTCGAACACAGCGGGTGTTGCGGTCGTTGAAGAGCTCCTGCTTTGAGATGTTCGCGAGCAGGTTTTTGAGCTCCCACAGTGCTATGATAGCGAAGATATCGCACAGGTAGAAGCAGGTTGTCAGTATCGGCATGATAGGCGGTTTGCCGGAAACGTTGTCATACCACACGGTGATGATAGGTATGAGAAACAGTATCGAGCAGGCAAGTATAAGTACCGCCCATGTCAGCGCCCGTGACAGCATCAGCGAGCGGTCTTTTGTCCATTTGATGTTCATATCGGTCAGATCCTCCCGGTTTCATAAAGCATATCCTGAGCCGTGACAGTCACCCCGAGCGTCCGGCTCCGACAGTTGCATTATATCACACGAACAACCGTTTGTCAATAGAAAATTATCGAAAAACGATAAAATATTCTCGAAATACGATCTGAAGCTTTATGGTGTGGAGAACGTACAGCGAAAAAAATGCTATCGCATCTTCATAAGCTGCCGGAAAAATGATATAAAATCAAACAGGTTGGAAAAAAGTGTTGAAAAAAATAAAGATATGTGTTATAATAAATATGGTATGCTTTTTTATTTGAGACCATGATTAATAACTGTCACTGCACTTGCAGATCAAGGAGTATTGATATATGATCGGAAACAAAAATATGTTCCCGCTTTTTGCGGCCATATTCATAAGCTTCATATTATGCACGGCTTCGTCGCTGTTCTCGCTGAGTACGCTCGCCCGTGAGAACACAAAAGAGGTCGAGACCATGCTTACCTACCGTATCTATGACACGATCTCGGGAAGTCTCAACGAGCCGGTAATGTCGGCAAAGACTATGGCGTGCAATACATACCTTATCGACACTCTGCTCAATGAAGAAGATATGGACGAGGAAACGGCGATAGAGACCATGAAGCGATACCTTATGGGCGTCAAAAAGAGTCTCGATTACGATACGACCTTTGTTATCTCCGAAAAATCAAGGAGATATTATACATACAGCGGCTTAAACAAGGTTATCGACACCGAGAACGATGCGCACGACATCTGGTACAAGGATTTTGTCGAAAAGGATAAGCCTCTTCTTCTCAACGTTGACAACGACGAGGCCAACAGGGGGCAGTGGACGGTTTTTGTTGACGCGCGTGTAGAGGACGAGAACGGCAATCTTCTCGGAGTATGCGGCGTGGGTGCGCGCATGGCGGATCTTCAGGCGCTCTTTAGAAGACACGAGAACGCATACGGCGTGAATATAAAGCTTGTGGACTCAAACGGCGTCATACAGGTGGATTCCCGCGATCTCAATATCGAGAAGGGTCGGGTGGATTCAAGGCTGCTTTCCGACGCTAAGGATAACAACGAGTATATCTTCAAAACGCTGGGCAACAGAGAGTTCGCTGTCGTGAAATATATCGAAGCGCTCGACTGGTTTCTTGTGGTACAGAGCACGGAGACCGGCATAGACAACAATTTCACGAGCATCATTCTGGTGAATGTGTCTATATGCCTGTTCGTGCTTATGATGCTCATTATCACCGTATATTTCATGCTCAAGCAGGCAAGACGCAGGAACGAGGTCGCGAACAGGCTTGCCACACAGCTCAACTCCGCCGCGGACATATATGAGTCCGTACACGGCATAAACCTCATGGAAGACACCTTCAACGACATACGGACCAGCGACGGCGATGCTTCCGACATGATGCATGACACTCACCATAATGCACAGCAGACCTTCACGGAGAGGATCGTCAACAGTGCCGACGTGTCCTCGATGGAAGCCGCGATCGCGTTCATGGACTTCTCCACCCTTGACAGGCGTATGTGGAACAAGCGCTCGGTAACTCTCGAATATCTCGGACGCGACGACCGCTGGCTCAGAGGGCGATTCATCGCTTCTTCGCGGAATGAAGAGGGAAGGCTCACCAATGTCATGTACATGGTGGAGAACATCGACGAGGAGAAGCGTGAGCGCGATAAGATGCTGGAGACGCTCAGCAAGCTCAACGAGCAGATGTCCGCCGTTGCGAACATCTATTTCTCGCTCCATGAGATAGACATCGTGAATGATACATTCAGCGAGATAAAGACAAGCGCCCGCCGCATATCCGAGCTGGTCGGCACCGACACCGATCATGCGCAGGC
>JAFZOA010000575.1 GCA_017550775.1 Ruminiclostridium sp.
GATCATCACGTCGTCCGTGACTTCCATGGTGACCGGAAGCTCACCGTCATACTCGTTTATCGTCCTGTCCGCGATCTCCGCACAGGTTATGATATACTTTTCGGGTACCGCCTCACCGTTCGCGGCGGTCGCTTTCGTCGTCCGGACCGCGTTGTTCACCGAACCCTTAGGCTCGTCTATCTTGCCGCAGCCCGATATCGCCATTAAAGCCGCCATGCACAGCGCGGCTGTTTTTGTTTTGCTCATATCACCCTCCCGGATCCTGTCAAGTGCGGAATTTTTCCGGTGCGGAACTTTTCCGGCAAAGTATCATTCCCTCTGAATGCCGGAAGTCTTCCGAGCGTTACCACGTCCCCGTCCGCGAAGGTGTCACGCAGAAAGCTCCCCTTCATATACTTTTCGGTCTTTACGGGCTTTCCGTCCGCACCAAAAACGGGGTGCCGGTTGTCGTCCATTTCATAGACAAAGCATCCCCACCACGGGAGCCACCACAGCCACTTCACCCCGTCCCTGCGCATTTCCGCCGGTGACGGGATATAGCCGCACTCGGAGAGAGTGACCGGCTTTCCGTGGGCGAGGGATTCCATGTACCGGAAACGCTCTGCCTGAGAGGAATGGTCGTCCTCACGCTCGGAGTAGATATCGTCGCCCACGATATCGAAGGTGTTCGGGTGCACCTCCATGTCCTTATCCTGCCCGTTCCAGACCCAGATAATGTTTGTAAGCTTATGGTAATTCTCGATACGGTCAAAGATCATATACCAGAGCTTCTTATACGCTTCTGTGGAGCCCTCGGGATCGTCTTTTCGCCTTCCCCACCAGAACCAGGCACCGTTCGCCTCGTGAAGCGGGCGGAAGATGACCGGAATATGCTCGTCCGCGAACATTTTCAGCGCCGCGGCCGCCTTGTCTATGCGCGATACGACGAACCGGTACTCCGGCGTGCCGTACTCCACCGCGCGTAAGATATCGAAGGAGGTCTTGTGATCGTAGGAGGTGGTCTTGTAGTAGAACGACCAGCAGCAGTTCTCCGGGTCGTTCAGATCGTCGGGGGCGTACCAGTGCCAGCACATCGTGATGATGCAGCCGGTCTCCTTCGCCCACTTTATCGCCCGTCTCACCTGATCGTCGCCATACTTCTTGTCCATGTCCATGAGGTCGTAGCCGCGCATTGCGGGGAGATCCCCGGTAACGGAGAAGTAAACGTCGTCTTCGAGCTCGGCGGACTGGAGGTACTGCTGACCGGCGATAAAGCGCTTTCCGTAGATACCGAGAAGGTACTCGTACAGCTTCACGGTCTGCTCGTCGGAATGCTCAGAGACGAGCTTTCCGGGAATTACCGGCTTGCTGTCGAGCTTACGCTTAAGTTCGTTGAGATCTGTGATGTATTCCTGCATAAGAATTATCCTTTCGGCGTTCGCGCAATTTTCAGGCAGCTTCCTTACGGTTCCTGTCACGCAAGGTGCGGACGATGAAGAATACGACCCCGCCGATCACGGTAAATATGCTTATGAACTGGGAGGTCGAGAGTCCGAGAACGAAGCCGCGGTAATAGTCGCCGCGGAAATATTCGATAACGAAGCGGAAGATGCCGTACAGAACGAGGTAGAGCGACAGAAGTCTTCCCTTGAAGCGGTCATGCCGGAGTAGCTGCCACAGCACGAAGAACAGCAGGAACTCGAAGCAGGACTCAAAAAGCTGCACCGGCATTCTCGGCACGCCGTTTGCCGACTCGTTGAGCGAATGGGTGAAGGTAACTCCCCACGGCACCTCTATCCCGTAGCAGCAGCCGCCGAGAAAGCAGCCAATGCGCCCGAAGCCGTGGAACAGCGCGACCGCCGGGGCGGCAATATCGGTCATGAGCTCCGTCGGATAGCCTCTGCGCTTTATCGCGAACCCTCCGACCGCCATACCGCCGAAAAGCCCGCCGTAGAACACCGAGCCGCCGAAAACCGCCATAACGTTCGCCCACCATTCCTCAAAGCTGCTTCCCTGTGTGAGCAGATACCACTTGTCGATGTTCGTGAACCCGGACAGAAGCCCGCCGCCCACGAAGATACCGATAGCCGACCATAGCAGCACCGCGAGCATAGGATATCCGTCGCCGGTACGCTTTTTGAATGTGAAGATAGCGAAGGGACAGGAAGTAAAGATACCTGCGAGGGCGGCTATTGCATAGCTGCTGATAAATCTGCCGAAGAGAGTAAAACCGGGAAACATCTGAAATCACCTCAAAAAAATACTCTCCGCTCATTGTGAGCGGAGAGCGGTCTGCATTTCTGCGAAAAATTACTGAAGTGTGCCGTACTGAGTAGCAACGCTTCCGATAGCTGCGAGAGCACAAACTGCGCAGAGTATAACGAGAAGCGTGATAGCGCAAGCTACGATACCGAGTACGAGACCGGTAACAGCCATACCCTTTTCGCTTCCTTCGGGCTTATCCTTGAGAGCCATAGCACCGAAAACTATACCGAGTATCGAAAGGATACCTGTAATGTACTGAACTACCGGGATCCAGCCGCCTACCAGACCTACGATACCGCATACGAGCGATACAATAGCCTTGTTCTTAGTTGTCATAACATCTTCCTCCTGTAACATGAAAAACGATTATACGCTGCGGCGATTTACCACAACTACGCATTATTATAGCACGCGTCCATTTACTTGTCAACACAAAATGAAGCTTTGATAACCGTTTTATGAAAATTTCGTGAAATTTCAATAATTTTTTTCAACGTCCATGTAGCATTTAATGGGAAGAGTTACACTTTTGTTACATTATTCAAAACTGTCTTCCTCGTCGCGGGTATTGAAAAGCTCTATGAGCTTCATCATCTCTTCCTCGGTAAGCCCTACGCCCTTCCCCATTCTCGCGTGTTCGGGTGCCCAGTCGCGAATGTCATACTTGGGCGGGTTGTCGTTCCAGCTTATAAGATTGAGCTCCTTGTTCCAGCCTCTCGCACCCTCGGAGATCACTCCGAGCTCCTTAACGATCTCATACTTGATATCTGCCATTGTTATCTGTCCTTTCGGTATTATTATATTTCGCTGCTCCCGGTGGGGAAACAGCGGTTGTTACTTTAACGTTTCTGCGTTTATCACGCTGTCGAACAGCGCCACGAACTTCGGCGGCACCGTCTTGTTTAGGTGGTGCTTTCCGAAGAACCACGCCCTGAATTCAAGCTCCGAGCGCTTGCGGTCGAGGTACACGCCAACCGTGTCGGTAGCCGAAACTTTCTGGTCAAGAAACTCCGCCATGGTAACGGGCGGCTCATAGCTCACTATATAATCCACGGTGTTTCCGCAGTCCGCGAGATGTCTGTCCGCCTCGGAAAGCTCACGCTCGCCGGGGAGCTCATAGCGTTCCGCGGTCTCCTCGCTGCACGGGGCATTTCCGCCGTTCTCCTCGCCCGAACCGCCGCCGAACGCGAACACACGCTTTCCTTCGATATCGAAGACCCCACCGCGAACAAGCTGGCGCAGATTGCCGCTTATGACGCGGGTCTCGCCGCCGTTCCATTCTTCCGTCGGGTACTTTTCCAGCTCATCGAAGTTTTCATGCGCTCCCTCGACGAACAGGACATTGTACCTGCGCCGCCCGATCTTCTTCAGGACTCGCTTTTCCCTGTCCGAGCCGTCCCAGATAAAGCCGAGATCACCGCAGATAAGCAGCGTATCGCCTTTTCTGAGCGACCGTATCCGCTTATCTGAGAAGCGCCTTATGTCGCCGTGGATATCGCCAGTTACCAAAATCATAGCTGTTTTTCCCGTTTTTTTTATTAAAAAATTATAAACCTTTAAAAAAAGGCTTTTATTTTCGGACGAAATATGATATAATAGTTTATTATAGTTTATTATATAATAACTCATTTCAGTTGTCAAGACTTATTATATCCCAAAAAGGTGGTTTTGTCTATATGCGAAATATACGAAATCTAAGGTTTACCGCTGTATTTCTGTCTATACTGCTTTTTGTCGCGATCATACCCGTCGGCTCGTGCAATGTATGCTCCTCAGCGGCGTTCACGCCCGACATAGATCTGTACAGCGACGCATATTATATGGTAAACCTTGATCTCGGCACCGTGATCGCCGCCAAGAATGAGAACAAGAAGTGCTACCCCGCATCGATAACAAAGCTTATGACCGCGATCGTCGCGTATGAGAACTGCGCGGATCTCTCCATGCCCATGCAGGTCACCTACGACTGTACCAACGAGTTCTGGGAGGGCGACCCCAACAAGGAGGGTGCCGGCACCTGCGGTCTTGCTGTCGGACAGACGAATCTCACTATGAAGGACTGTCTCTACGGACTTCTCATAAGATCGGGCTGTGAAGCGGGAAACGTCATCGCATATAACATCTGCAAGGGCGATATACCGAAGTTCATTGACATGATGAACAAGAAGGCAAAGGACATAGGCTGCGAAAACACCCACTTCGGCAACACCCACGGGCTCTGGCAGGAGGACAACTACTCCACCCCCTATGACCTGTTCCTTATCGCAAAGTACATCTACGACAAGCTTCCGGAGCTTGTGGAGATCTCCAATACCTATGAATATGTAATGCCGGCAAACGACTACAACCCAAGCCCCTACCCTATCTACAATGTCAACTCGCTCATCAACAACGTAGGCGACAATCCGTACTATTATGAATTTGCAAACGGCCTTAAAACCGGAAGCATGGGCGAATACTATACGAAGGACGCGTCAGGAGAATGGTCGGTATATCATGCCGGTTTCGCCAACGTGGTATCTACCGCTTCCCAGAACGGCTTCAACTATATGCTCGTGACCTGCGGCGCGCCTTACTTCGACGAGGAAGGCAACCGTCTTTACGGACACTTCAAGGATTCGATTGCGCTGTACAAGTGGGCTTTCCGTACATTCGACATGCGCGAGGTAATGAACGAGAACACCTTCGTCGCAAACGTAAAGGTTGATATGGGCGAGAACGCGGACGTTTCAATACTAAAGCCCTCCGCAGCATTCTCCACCCTTCTCCCGAAAGACCTTGACCCCGCCGTGATACAGCAGAAGATCACCATTACCGCCGAGAAAAACAGCAACGACGCGGTGGTGGCTCCGATAGAAAAGGGACAGGTCATGGGTACTCTTGAGCTTATCCTTGACGGCGAGACGCTGTGGACGACCAACCTTGTGGCATCCCAGACGATCGAGCTCTCGCAGTTTGAATACACGATGCGCATGATAAACAGCATCTTCGACAAGTGGTGGTTTCGGCTCTGCGTTGCGGCACTGGCTGTGCTCATTATCGCGGACGTGGTGCTGAACGCGGTGCAGAAGGCGCGAATAGCCAAGCTTGAAGCCCGCAGGAACCGCAAGGCCAACATCAGGAACAAATGGTAATAAAGATCATCGCGGTCGGAAGGATGAAGGAGAAATACCTGTCGGAAGCATTCTCGGAGTACGAAAAGCGGCTCTCGCCGTTCTGTAAGCTGAGCGTTGACGAGGTCGAACAGGAAAAGCTCCCCGAAACGCCCTCCGACAAAGAGATAAGCAAGGCTCTCGACACCGAGGCGGACAGGATAATCCGCAGAATACCGGCGGGAAGCTGCGTGATACCGCTCTGTATCGAGGGAAAACAGCTTTCGAGCGAGAAGTTCTCCGCCTTCATTACGGAGCGCTCCGCCGGCGGCACAAACACCTTCGTGTTCATCATCGGCGGCTCCTGCGGACTTTCCGACAGGGTTAAGAGTATGGCGGACTATAAGCTCAGTATGTCGGAAATGACCTTTCCTCACCGGCTCGCGCGGATAATGCTCGCGGAGCAGCTTTACCGGGCTTTCGCAATAATTAACAACCGTAAGTATCATAAATAAATAAATAGATAAGCGCGGGATCATCCGGCAGAGGTAAGATCGCGCACAATTCGTAATCCTATAAATGTCGGGGCGGTGTGGATGAGATATGTATAAAATGTATCTGTATAAAGCATCGCTGCTCGCATTCGGGGTCGCAATGCTCACGCTCGGCATAGTTATCGTGGCGCAGCGCGAGGTACTGATAACTCCGCTCGTGTACTTTGCGGGCTGGGTGCTGCTGATACACGGCGGCCGCAACCTCGCGGGATTCATCGCTCACGGAGGGCGGCTCGGTCAGAAGCGCAAGGAGGCAAAGCTCACGACCTCGATCGTGAACATTGTCCTCGGTATCGCGATAATGATGCTCCCGGAGCTTTCATTCACGCTCGCGGCGTATGTGCTTGCGGCGTACCTGCTGTTCAACGCGGCATCAAAGCTCGCGGACTTCATCGTAGCCAAGCTTGACAAGCAGCCGGGTCACTTCTTTGACCTTGTCGCATTCGCATTCTATATGGTATTCGTGTGCCTGATGATCGGCACAGGTCTTCGCAACGACACGTTCCTTATCATATCCGGAGTCTACTGCATACTCTTCGGTGCCGAAATGATATCGGACTTCATCACACTCGTTATACCGCAGCGCATAAAGAACAACCTGAAACGACGTATCCGCATTTCCCCGCCGGTGTATATCTCGACGTTCATGCCCCTCGGAACGCTTCGTCACATCAACGAGTACATCTCGCTCAACGACAAGCTTCCGGAAATGGTGAGCGAAGACCGAAGTGACGGCGAGCCGCCGGATATTGAAGTAATGGTCCACGTCTCGAACAACGGCTCCGGCAAGGTCGGGCATCTCGACCTGTACTTCGGCGGCGAGGTGATCTCCTACGGCAACCACGACCACTCATCTCACAGGCTGTTCGGTGTATTCGGCGACGGGGTGATGTTCACGGCGGAAAAGGAGACCTACCTTGACTTCTCGGTAACTCACGACAGACAGATAGTGTTCTCCTACGGGCTCAGACTCACGCCGGAGCAGCTTGAAGCGGTGCGCGTTGAGGTGGAGCGGATAAAGAGCGATACCGTGCTGTGGAAGCCGCCGTATCAGGTGACGTGCGAGGAACAGGGTGCTGAAAACGTGAAGCTCTCGGACTATCACGACTACTGCAGCGAGCTCTGGAACGGCACCCGCGCCGACTTCTACAAGTTCAGCAAGGGCAAGTTCAAAACGTATTCCATACTCAGCACAAACTGTGTGCTGCTCACGGACGAGATACTCGGAAAAGCAGGCACGGACATCGTGTGCATAAGCGGGATAGCCTCCCCGGGGATCTACTACGACTACCTCGAAAGGCTGTACATGACACATAAGACCATGGTCATATCAAAGACCATTTATGACAGGAAAACAATGAGAAAACTCAAAAAAGAAAGGACGATACAAAATGAGCGAAGTGTATCTTGACGACCGTTTCAAAGGAGTAATGCTCGGACTTGCGATAGGCGACGCGTTCGGCTATCCGATCGAGCTTATGGACTATGACGCGATCTGTGAGAGATTTGAAAAGAAGGGCTGTCTCGACCTTGCGGTGAGCAAGAGAACGGGAACGGCGCTGTTTACCGACGATACCCAGCTTTCGCTGTTCACCGCGGACGGACTTCTCTGGGCGCACAGCGCCGGTGCGGACGACGGACAGGTGAACTATGAGGACTACATCTTCCTCGCCTACCAGGTATGGCTTTACACCCAGACCAAGACTGTCGCGGGCAAGGAATACGCATGGCTGTTTGACCCGGCACAGAACGCGTACAAGCTGAGACTGCTCAAGGCGAAGGGGCTCTACAAGAAGCGCACCGCCGATACCAAGAACATCGACGCGCTCCTCAAGATCAAGAACATGGCTTACGGTACCCCCGAACGCCGCCTCAACGACAACAAGGACAACGGCGCGGTAAAGCGCTCGGCTCCTATCGGTCTGTACTTCTACAAGGACACCAGAAAGGCGTTCGACATGGGCTGCAGAGCCGCGGCTATCACACACGGCGACCCGGTGGGCTACATATCCGCCGGCTGCTACTCGGCTATCATCGCCGAGATCGTGAACGGCGCGGAGATAGAGGATGCGGTCAAGACAGTAATAAAGCTGCTCGACAGCGTCGCGGACGGCGAAGTCCTCAAAAAGACGCTCCAGTATTCCCTCGACCTGCTCGACAACGAGGACGTTGACCCCATGTCGGCGGTAAAGAAGATGGGCTACGGCTTTGAGGCTTACGAGGCGCTCGCGATATCGGTCTACTGCGCGGTGCTGCACTGTGACAGTCCCCGCCACGCGATACAGCTCGCGGCGAACCATGACGGCGCTTCCGACACCTGCGCGTCCATGACCGGAGCTATGCTCGGCGCGTACTTCGGGGTACAGGGCTTCCCCAAGAAGTGGGTGGAAAAGCTCCAGTACAGGAACCTAATCACCGCGATAGCAGACAAGCTGCTCAAAGTTGTGTATTCGTCCGAGGACGGATCGGAGGAAGAGGAAGAATAAGACTTCCGTACTATATAATGTGTATGAAATGATGATCCTTCGGGAAGGGAGCTGAGTATGTATGACTTATACGATAGAATACTTGACAGAGAGGATCAAAGCAAGCGAGAAAGCGTACGATCTTAACAAGATCACTGCCGCGTATGAGCTTGCAAACGAGGCTCATGCAGGGATAAAGCGCAGCTCGGGCGAGCCGTATATCATTCACCCGATCGCTGTCGCGGACATACTGCTCGACCTGTTCATGGACACCGACACTCTCTGCGCGGCTCTGCTGCATGACGTGGTGGAGGACACCGATGTGCCCCTCGAAACGATCCGCAAGAAGTTCGGCGAGGACGTCGCGAACCTCGTGGACGGAGTTACCAAGATCGGACAGATCCCCCTGAACACCACCAAAGAGGAACAGCAGGCAGAGAATATCCGAAAGATACTCATTGCCATGTCCAAGGATATCCGCGTCATCATCATAAAGCTTGCGGACCGGCTCCACAATATGCGCACGATAAAATTCCGTCCGCCGGAGAAGCAGCGCAAGAAGGCTCTGGAGACCATGAACTTCTACGCGCCTATCGCTCACCGGCTCGGTATGAGCGCGGTCAAGGAGGAAATGGAGGATATCTCCATCCGCATACTCGACCCCTTCGGCGCGCAGTCGATAGAGGAAATGCTCGACAAGCACAAGGAGCAGCGCGATACCTTCATCGACATCATAAAGTCCCGCATCCGTGAGCGCATAAGCGATATCGACCCGCCGCCCACCATAGAAGGGCGCGTCAAGAGCGTTTACAGCATATATAAGAAAGTGTATGTGAACGGCAAGAACTTCGACGAGATCTACGACATCTACGCGGTGCGCGTTATCGTGCAGACTGTCATAGAGTGCTACAACGTGCTCGGTATAATCCACGACATCTTCAAGCCTATTCCCTACCGCTTCAAGGACTATATCGCCACCCCGAAGCCCAACCGCTATCAGTCGCTCCATACTACGGTCATCGGCCGCGAGGGCATACCGTTCGAGGTGCAGATACGCACCTACGAGATGCACAACACCGCGCAGTACGGAATCGCCGCGCACTGGAAGTACAAGGCGGGGCTGTCCGGCAATGTCGCCGGAGAGAAGCGCTTTGACTGGATACGGCACATCCTCGAACAGCAGCAGGACTCCGACGATATCAACGAGCTCGCCGACGCTATCAAGGTCGATCTCGCGCCCGACGACGTGTACGTCTTCACCCCCAAGGGCGACGTGATAACCCTCCCGGCGAACTCGACGATCATAGACTTCGCCTACGCTATACACACACAGATCGGCAACCACATGACCGGCGCGAAGGTGGGCGGACGGCAGATACGCTTCGACTACCGCCTCACCACCGGCGACATAGTCGAGATACAGACATCGGAAAATGCACGTCCCAACCGTAACTGGCTTGAGATCGCAAAGACCTCGGAGGCGCGCGCGAAGATACGCTCATGGTTCAAGCGCGAATGCCGCGAAGAGAACATCACCGAGGGTAAAAACTCGATCGAGCTGGAGTTCCGCCGCAACAACATGATCCCCACCGAGGACTTCATTCAGGAGCTTGCCGAGATACAGCACTTCGACAACATCGAGGATTTCTACGCGGCTATCGGCTACGGCGGAGTTATCCTGTCGAAGATAATGCAGCGCGCAAAGGATCTTTACAACTCGCGCAACGAAAACAAGCCGGCGGAAAGCAGCGAGGAGATACTCTCGCACAACTACTACAAGCGCCGCAAGGGCGGTGTCGTGGTCGAAGGCATCGACAACTGTCTCATAAAGTTCGCGAAATGCTGCAACCCGCTCCCCGGAGACGACATTATCGGCTTCATCACGCGCGGCTACGGAGTTTCCGTCCATAAGCGGGACTGTCTCAACGTTATAAACTCCCCCGAGATAGACAAGGAACGCTGGATCAACGTCATGTGGGCGGGCGGCACAGAAAATGACAGCTACAACGCAACCATAGATATTATCGCCGAGGACAGGACAGCCCTTATCGCGGACATCACCTCGGTCATCGCGGCGAGCAGGCTTCCGATACGCCAGATCACCGCGCATCAGCTCAAAAACGGCAACGGCAACGTTATCGTCACTGTAGAGGTAGCGAGCCTCGAACAGCTCAACGCCATGATCGGACGTATCTGCAAGGTGCAGGGTGTCATAACCGCAGAAAGAACCGGTATTGTATGACCGAAGCAGGAGGTTAAAATGAATTTACAGGAATCCGGAGAGATGTATCTTGAAACTATCCTCGTACTCTCCAAGAAGAAAAACGCTGTCCGCTCGATAGATATCTGCGAGGAAATGGGATTCTCCAAGCCGAGCATCAGCCGTGCGATACACCTCCTTGAAGACGGCGGTTATCTTGAGATCGACAACAGCGGCTTTATCACACTTACCGATGTCGGGCGCGAGATCGCGGAGAAGATCTATGAGCGGCATACTGTGCTCACCGAGCTTTTCATGGCTCTCGGTGTGGACGAGGAAACTGCCTCGGAGGACGCGTGCCGCATAGAGCACGTCATCAGCGACAAGACCTTCAAGGCTATAAAAAAGCACAAGAAAAAGTACAGTATGTAAAGGCAGAATGTCTTTACGAAAGGAAGAAATAAATGGAGAAAAAAACAAGAGTGGACGGGATCTCGCTCGCCATTGTCATACTGAACATCGCTATCGTAGCGGTGCTTATAACGCTCGTGACGCTTATATATCTGTATATGACCGGCAAGCTCGAACCGACCGATGTTGCGAATATGGAGCAGTCGGACAAGGATACCGCCACACTCGTGACCACGGTTCTCACCACCGATACGGTCGAGACCACGACCGAGCCGGAAGAAATGACCACATCGGAGGAAGAGACCACCGAACCCGAAGAGACGGAAGAACCCGAGGAGGAGGTGCTGGAAGCGGTAGAGTCCGACGACTACGACGAGGACTTCTTCGCGAATGACTTCTTCATAGGCGACTCGATATACACCGGACTTGTGAACTACGGCTATTTCAGCAGCTCGCAGGTGTTCGCGAAGATCGGTATGAACCCCGAGAGCGTGCTCAGCGACACTGATGAAAGCGGACTTACCGCAGTCGGAAAAGCCGAGGCTATGCAGCCCAAGCGCATCTACATTATGCTCGGCTCCAACGGTATCGCGTTCATGGGCAACACCCACATGGCGGAAAAGATGCGCGAGCTCGTTAAACAGCTCCAGGAAGCGTGTCCCGAAAGCTATGTCTATGTGGTTTCGATACCGCCGGTAACAAAGGAGCATGACTCCGCCGGTCAGGAGACCATGGTCATGGTCAACGGCTACAACAAGCTCCTGAAAGGTATGTGCGAGGAAGAGAGCATAGTTTACCTCGACCTGTGCAGCAAGCTTGAAGACGCGTCCGGCTACTTCTCGGCGGATTACGCGGAGGCGGACGGTATGCACTTCTTGGGCTCCGCTTACAAGCACATGCTGAGCTTCTTCCAGAAGACGATACAGCTTTAACGATAACCACCCCCGATCCAACGCGCCTCTCCCCTTCCGGAGAGAGACAGTCAGATAAAACAATGTTCAAAAGAAAGGAAAACAAAAAATGAAGAAAAAGATCATCTGTGCGGCGCTTCTGACCGCACTGGTATGCGGTGCCGAGTCATGCGGAAACAACAGCACTCCCGCAAAGACCACTACCGCAGCTCCCGCAGCGACTACTGCTGCTGTGACCGAGGCGGCAAAGTCCGACGCGAAAGCAGCCGACGTAACAAAGGCGATACTCGACGAGATCACTATCAACTCGGCGTTCGAGAAGAGCAAGGAATCCCTTGAGGATTACTTCGACGGGCTCGATATTTCCACCATTTCCGACTCGTCGTACTACATCTGCGCTTCCGGAGCGTACCCGGATGAGATCGCGGTTTTCAAGTTCGACAGCGCGGACAGTGCAAAGAACGCCGTCGCGGCGGTAAACGACAGACTCGATTACCAGAAGACCACCTACAAGGACTATACACCCGAGGAATACTACAAGCTTGAAGACGCTGTGGTTGAGCAGTCCGGCGAATGGCTGTACTACCTTGTCACAAGCGACAACACAAAGGCTAAGGAGATCGTAAACGGCTTTATCGGCTGACGGAGGCGGAAATGGCAGGAGAATGTCTTGTAATAGCGCTCATTCTGGGCGGTCTTAATATAGGATTTTTCCGTGCGCACAGAAAGAACTGGGGACTTGCGGTGCTTCCGCTCGGATTTGTTCCTTTTGTGACGGGTGTAGTGCTATGGGTGCTCGATACCTTTTTCAATTGCGAGTATACGTTCATACTGCCGATGATACTCATTGTAGTGTCGCTTTTCATCTCCTGCGTGTGGATAGGGATAGCCTGCTGGATCCTGATAAAGACGAAAAAGCTTCGCGTCTACTATCTGCTCGTGGCGATAGGGTTTGTATTCACATTGTCATTGATAATGCTGTTAAAGTTCTACTTCTCAATGATATGAAAAGTTTCCCCGATGTACAGGAGTATGCTGATACAGAAGTATTGAGCCATAGTATTTCTGATTTATCCGTCAGGAATACTATGGTATTTCTGTTCTATTGACACCACATGAGCAGTATTGTATAATACAATTGACCGGAATATACAGGAGAAGACAATGAAAATAATAGCAATAGGAGCCGTTACAGCAGGCGGAAAAACAACAGTCGTAAACGCGATAAAGAACAGACTTCCAAAAACAACATCGCTTCATTTTGATGACTATTCATTTGAAGGAGAACCCGATGATTTTACCGAATGGGTCTCAAAACATGAGGAATTCTATGACGCATGGGACTTATCGCCGTTAAAAGCAGATGTTGAAAGGATCATCAACAGTGGAGAGTATGATTATCTGCTGCTGGATTATCCGTTTGCATATCGGAATAAAATGATGAAGGATTATCTGGACTGCTGTATATTCATTGATACGCCGTTAGACATCGCAATGGCCCGAAGAGTACTCAGAGACATGAAAGAGTCTTCTGCGGATGATATCCGTAACGAAATGAATACATATCTGAACCATACAAGAATTTGTTATGTCCAGATGCTTACAGATGTTTTACCGGATTCCGATCATGTGATCGACGGAGCAAAGGATATTGAGGAAATTATTGATGATGCTGTGAAAATCATTCTGAACTGCTGATATTCCGACCTTTCCCGGTAACCGGATAAGAATACGATGCCCCGGAGCGTTCTGAAACACTTCGGGGCGAAATTTATGTCAGGGCATCTGTTTATAAAGCACCGGGTAATTATCGTCATCTTTCCTTGATCCGACCGAAAAGTGCGAACACGAGAAATACCGCGAGATTGAGCACAACTATCCCCGCGCCGGTGGGGATATCAATGAAGTACGAGCCTATAAGCCCAGCCGTGAAGCAGAACACCGAGATAACCGCAGAGCAGATCGTGACACTCCGGAAGCCTCTGCATACCCGCATAGAGGTCACCGACGGGAAGATCGTAAGACTTGATATGAGCAGAGCGCCCATGAGCCTCATTCCCACAACTATCACCACCGCCGTCAGTACCGAGATGAACGTGTTGTATATCCCGGAGCGTATGCCTGTGGCGCTGGCGAAGCTCTCATCGAACGTGACGGCGAAAATGCGGTGATAAAGCAGTATGAACATTATCACGACCACAACAGAGCATATCACCGACAGCGCAACATCCTCCTCATTGAGGGCGAGAATACTTCCGAACATATAGCTGTTGATGTCGATCGAGACCTTGTTCAGAGCGAGCACTATCATACCTATCGCAAGCGCGCTGCTCGAAAGAATGGCGATAGCGCTGTCTCCGCCCATTCTCCCATTTCGTGTGATGTACAGCAGCAGAAAGGACGAGACGATAACTATCGGGATAGCAAATCCGAGCGGCGATATCCCCGCCGCCGCGGCTATCGCGAATGCGCCGTAGCCGACGTGAGAGAGCCCGTCCCCTATCATCGAGTAGCGTTTGAGCACAAGGCTCGTACCGAGCAGCGCCGCACACAGCGACACGAGTATGCCGACTATGAGTGCGCGCTGCATGAACGGGTAGGCGAACAACGCCATAAGCTCATCTGCCATGACTGAAACAGCCCCCTTCCCCATGAAAGCAGCCCTGTGACATAGCACGGAACAGGTCTGTTTTGATGTAGTCGTCGGACGTGCCGAAGTAGTAGTCGTTTCGCGACATATTGAGTATCTTGTTCCCGTAATGAACGGCGTTGTGGATATCGTGCGTCACCATTATGACCGTAACGCCGCTGTGGTTGAGACCGTGTATCACCTCGTACATCTCCGACGTTACAAGCGGGTCAAGCCCTGATACCGGCTCGTCCAGCAGCAGCAGTTTCTCCGTCGCACACAGCGCCCGCGCGAGCAGCACCCGCTGCTGCTGACCTCCGGAGAGTCCGCGGTAGCTCTTGTGGATAAGGTTTTCTATCCTCATGCGTGAGATCTCACGCTTTGCGCGCTCCTTGTTCTCCTTTGTGTAGAACGGGAAGAACGAGTTGCGGTTAAGACAGCCGGAGAGCACCACCTCCCACACGGTCGCGGGGAAGTCCTTCTGCGCGGCGGTCTGCTGTGGCAGATACCCTATCTCCTTCGGTTTCACTCCGCCGAACTCGATGCTCCCGGAGCTGTACTTTTTCAGCCCGAGTATACCTTTGACAAGTGTGGATTTGCCGGAGCCGTTCTCACCGACAATGCACAGGAAGTCGCCCTCGTCGATCTCGAAGGAGAGGTTCTCAAACGCGGGTATGCCCTCATATTTCATGCACAGATCTCTGCATTCTATAAGCTTCATTTTCTCACTCACTTTATTACGGACGATTATACAGACAGCAACGGATATTATTATAACATATTATCCCCCTGTTGTCAAACAAATCGTAAAACAGATCTCTCCCCGCCTTCCGGCAGGGAGAACAAAACAGACTTTAGGTTTTCATTTCCCGATATATCTGATCGCAAGCATCGTAAGATCGTCGAACTGCACCGCGTCGCCGACGAACTCCTCCGAGGCTTTTTTTACATATCCGAGAAGCTCCTGAAGAGAGCTGTCCGGAGCAGAGTTCAGCGCTTCGAGCATTCTTTCGTTCCCGAACAGCTCCAGAGCGTTGTTGGTGGACTCCGGAACGCCGTCGGTGTAGACGAAGAGCGTGTCACCCTTCTCGAACAAAAGCTCATAGTTCCTGTACTTTACTCCCGCCATAGCACCTATGGAAAGCCCGTGCTTATCCTTTATCATCTCAAAGCTTCCGTTAGCTTTCTTAAGTACCGGGTATTCGTGACCGGCGTTGCAGCAGGTCATCTTACCGGTGCTTATTTCAAGTATGCCGAGCCACACGGTAACGAACATGAAGTCCGCATCATACCCGCACACGCGTTCGTTTACTGCGCCGAGTATGTCCGCGGGAGTGCCGCCAAAGGTCGCGTAGGTGTTTATGAGCATCTTTGATGCCATCATGAAAAGCGCCGCCGGTACGCCCTTGCCGGAAACATCGGCTATAACCAGCCCGAGGTGATCCTCGTCGATAAGGAAGAAATCGTAGAAATCTCCGCCGACCTCCTTCGCGGGATCCATTGAGGCATAAAGCTCAAACTCCTTGCGTTCCGGGTACGGAGGGAATGTTCTCGGGAGTATGCCGGTCTGGATGCCCGTCGCCATAGATAGCTCCTTCTCGGTGGAAGCGAGCGTTTTTTCCCGCTCTGCGAACAGGACTCCGAATATAAGCACGATAGAAACGAGCATAGCGGCAAACTCGGTGGTTATACCGAATTTGTACCCGGTGATAAGCTGATTTGCCACGGGGATGACCACAAATGAAGCGGTGATGATACGTTCACGGGGGGAAACTTTAGATATTATCAGACCGATGACTATAAAAACAAGACCTATAGCAAGATACGTCTGACTGAACAAGAACAACGGTTCTCTCTGATAGACCCCATTCTCGTCTATTCTGAAATAAAACGGGACAAACAGATTTATGATACAGCAGAAGAGCGTCGGGATATACAGGATATTCATTATCATATTGGCTATGTTCATGAAGTGTCCTTCGAGATCGAGAGCGGTGAACGCGTACCTCCAGAAGTAGAACAGAAGCGCCGCTGTGCTTGTGTAGTTCATGACGTTTGCCAATAGATTTATCACTCTTAGCGGCTGTTCTCCCTGGACCATCCAGCAGCAAACGTCCGAGAACAACACAGTGCTCGTCATAGTTATCAGGAGCACGAAGGTTCTTGTGTGTTCGCTTCCCTCTTTGTCCTGTATACAGCTGTAAAGCAGGACGGTACACACCGCCATGCTTACCAGATCGGCACCGATGCTGAACGTATGCTCGTTATCCATACCGGCAAATCCTTTTACCCGGCATAACACTATTGCCGCAGAGGTCATCACTATCGACAGGACAAAGCACGCCGGCATTATCCATTTCTGCTTTTGCAGCATCGTTCTGAGCTTTGAAGCATATCCCACTGGTCCTGTCATCTCCTTTTCAGAGGTTTGATCCCGACTTTCCGAAGCGTGCCGAATGAGCCGGACGGAAAGCTGTGCGGACGTACATATCCCTGTACAGTATTATACCATACAGTACCTTATACTGTCAAGCTTTTGCGTGGACCCGGCTTTGCGGCGTCTCACTTCCGCGATTACACAAAAAAAACACATTGCTGTCACAATAAACTTTAGTATGGATTAATGCACCCGTTGTATCATATAGCTGTAGAAACGAAAAGGACAAACTGGAGGCGATATCCGAAGATGGATCTCAGACATGAATGGAAGCATGAGATAAACCTGTCCGACATGACCGCGATACGACAACGGCTCAGAGCGGTCGCTTATCCGGACTCTCACGCCGTTGACGGGAAATACTTCATACGAAGCCTGTACTTCGACGACCTGTACGACACGGCGCTCAGGGAGAAGATAGCCGGCGTCAACAGGCGCGAAAAATTCCGCATACGGTATTACAACCGCGATAAAACGCTTATCCACCTGGAAAAGAAGAGCAAGTTCAACGGGCTCGGCAGCAAAGCAAGCGCGGTGCTCACCGAACAGCAGGCGCTCGACATCACAAACGGCGATATCGACGAGCTCGGAAAGTCTGAGCAGCCGCTTCTGCGGGAGCTGTACTCGAAAATGCGGTACGGCGGTCTCAGGCCAAAGACCATAGTTGACTATACGCGGGAACCGTTCATCTTCCCGGCGGGCAACGTCCGGGTAACGCTCGATTACGACATACGCACGGGACTTGCCTGCACCGACTTTCTGAACACGGAATGTGTGACCATACCGGCGGCGAACTCGCCGATAATACTCGAAGTCAAGTGGGACGCGTACCTTCCCGACATTATAAAGGACGCAGTACAGCTCGAAGGGCGGCACACATCCTCCTTCTCAAAATATGAAGCCTGTCGCCTGTACGGCTGAGCGGCGGTGTAAACCATGCGGTGATCGTATCTGAACCGACTTGACGAAAAGATACGAAAAATAACAGAATGCTGTGATACAGCTATACAAAAGGAGTACTAATATTATGACATTCAGCGACATTTTCAAATCAAGCTTTCTCGAAAACATTCAGAGCGTTTCCCTGCTCGACATGGGTATCGCTCTCGTTCTCGCGTTCGGCATCGGTATGTTCATCTTCTTAGTCTACAAGAAGACATTCTCCGGAGTTATGTATTCTTCGAGCTTCGCGGTATCGCTCGTCGCAATGACGATGATAACCACAGTGGTGATACTCGCCGTTACGAGCAACGTCGTGCTCTCCCTCGGTATGGTCGGCGCGCTCTCTATCGTGCGTTTCCGTACCGCGATAAAGGAACCTCTCGATATCTGCTTCCTGTTCTGGTCGATAGCGGTCGGCATCGTCCTCGCAGCAGGAATGATACCGCTCGCGATAATCGGAAGCATCGTTATCGGTGTTATCCTCCTTGTATTCGTGAACAGGAAATCCCACAAGAACCCGTATATCGTTGTCCTCAGATGCGAGAACAGCGCGGCGGAGAAGAGAGCTCTCGAACACCTTAAAGCACAGACAGAACGCTCTGTGATAAAGAGCAAGAGCGTCCAGAAAGGCGAGGTCGAGCTCAACATCGAGATACGTCTCAAGAACGACAATACCGACTTCGTGAACGCCCTTGCTGATCTTGACGGTGTACACAGCGCAGTAATGGTAAGCTATAACGGCGATTATATGGGGTAAGATATGTCAACAAGCAGGATCATTGACAGGATATGTATCATCGCGATAGTTCTCACTGTCGCGGTGTCCATACTTTTCTGCAACGCGGAAGCTTTCGGTATGCAGCGTGCAGAGCGGAAGGTCGGCTATGAGGACAGGCTGTTCGACAATTCGAGAGTCCACACGATCGACCTCGTTGTGGATGACTGGGAGGGCTTTCTGGAGAACTGCGAGAACGAGGAATACGTTGTATGCTCTGCCTTGATCGACGGCGAATCCTACAGGAACATCGCTCTTCGCGCAAAGGGAAACACCTCGTTAAGCTCGGTAAAGCAGTCCGGCTCCAGCCGCTACAGCTTCAAGCTTGAGTTTGACCACTACGACAGCACCAAGACATACCACGGTCTCGACAAGCTTTGTCTCAACAACATCATACAGGACAACTCCTACATGAAGGACTACCTCGCATACACCCTCATGCGTGAGTACGGCGCGGACGCTCCTCTTTGCAGCTATGCGTACATCACCGTGAACAACGAGGACTGGGGACTGTATCTCGCGGTGGAGGCTGTTGAGGACTCCTTCTTACAGAGAAACTACGGCAACGACTACGGCGACCTCTACAAGCCCGACAGTCTGAGCTTCGGCGGCGGCCGCGGCAACGGCAAGGAATTCAACATGACCGAATTCATCGCGGAAAACACCGAGGAAAGCGAAAGCTCCGACAGTATTTCCGGGGAAAACGCTGACACGACAAACTCCGACAAACAGGAAAGCGGCGGCTTCACGTTCCCGGGCGGTGACTTCTCAGGCGGCGGCTTCTCAGGGGGCGGCTTCCCCGGCGGTGACTTCTCCGGTGGGAACTTCCCCGATATGTCCGGATTCAGCATGGACAACGTTCCGGGCGACTTCACCCCTCCCTCTGATTTCGACCCGTCCTCCATGACCGGAGAAAGCTCCGAAAATGGCGACCGTGAAGGTAAAGGCGGCTTCGGAGGCTTCGGGGGCTTCGGCTTCGGCGGCATGGGCAACAGCGACGTTAAGCTGCAATACATCGACGACGACCCCGACAGCTACCCCAACATCTTCGACAGCGCCAAGACCCCCGTCTCGACGGCGGACAAGAACCGTCTTATCGGCTCCCTCAAGACCATTTCCGAGGGCGGCGACGTGACCGGAGCGGTGGATATCGACGAGGTGATACGTTACTTCGCGGTACACGTCTTCCTCTGCAACGGCGACAGCTATACAGGCATGATGGTGCATAACTACTATCTGTACGAGGATAACGGCGAGCTTTCCATGATACCCTGGGACTATAACCTCGCCTACGGAACATTCCAGGGTTCCGACGCGACTTCCTCGGTCAACTCCCCCATAGATACACCTGTGTCCGGCGGCATGAGCGACAGACCGATGATCGCGTGGATATTCGGGAACGAGGAATACACTCAGAAGTATCACGAGATCCTCTCACAGCTCGTGGAAAACACCGATTTCGAGGGACTTGTGAACTCGACATACGAGATGATCGCGGGTTATGTCAGCAAGGACCCCACAAAGTTCTGCACCTATGAGGACTTTGAAAAGGGAGTGAGCGCGATCAGAGAGTTCTGCACCCTTCGAGCAGAGAGCGTGAAGGGTCAGCTCGACGGCACCATTCCTTCCACCACCTCCGGTCAGAGCGCGGACAGCTCCGCTCTTATCGACGCGTCCGGCCTTAGCGTTTCCGACATGGGCGGAATGGGCGGCGGCAACGGCGGCGGCGGTTTCGGAGGCTTCGGCGGCGGCAACGGCCGTCCCGGAAGAGACTCCGACAGCACATCGGAGAGAGGCTTCGGAAGAAGAGATCGTAAGGAAGACAGTACCTCCGACGATGCGGCTTCCTCGTCCACAGAAAGCGCGACCGAGATCAATGAAAGCTCAGGCTCCGACAGCGGCTCTGCAAAGGACTTCGACCCATCCTCTGCGGGATTCGGCGGTGGAAGTATGCCGGAAGGATTTGACCCGTCATCAGCAGGCTTCGTCGGCGGGATTATGCCGGAGGGCTTCGACCCGTCATCTGCCGGATTCGGCGGCGGGAGTATGCCGGAAGGTTTCCCGGGAGACACGGCTTCCGACAGTACGACAGAGACCGCAGACACAGAAAACAACAACAGCACAGAAAACACCGGAAGCAGCGACAAGCGTCCCTCTTCCGATACTGCCGGGAACAGACAGAGACCCGGCGTGTTCACCGGAACTGTAAACAAAGGCACAAACACCGGCAATATAATACTTCTCGCGGTATGCGGCGGGGTACTGCTTGTGGGGATCGTGTTCGCAGCGGTTTTCAGAAGGCGCAGACGCTGACACCGATGCTGCCTGTAAATAAGCGATCATCCCATGAAACACGGTCAGGGCATTCCGTTTAGCAGGAACAGAAAGCGCGTTTCGACAAATAATTCATATTTTTACGGTATCACTATTGATTTTTAGCTCCGGATGTTATATAATGGAACTAAAGGCGGTGATAATATGTTCTGTTCAAACTGCGGAGTACAACTTGACGACAATACCCGGTTCTGTCCGGAATGCGGCATTGCAACAGGAAAAGGCGAAATGGGCCTTTCGGCGATACCCGGCAACCTGCCGCAGCAGCCCCCACAGCAGCCCCCACAGCAGACAGGCGTGATACAGGGTCAGAAAGTGACCGAGAACATCTACTTCTGTCCTGACGGGTACTATCGTTGGATATACGAGTTCAGAATGATGAGCAACCCGACGATACTGTTCACGATATGGAAGATCTTCGGTGGCATTCTCGTCGGAGTCTGGCTGTTTTCGCTTCTGCTCGCGCTGATCGACGGCGACCTTAACGGCGAATACTTCCTCGATACCACGAAAAACATGGGGATTGTGCTGGTGGTGATGCTTGTTATCGCGTTCCTCGCGTACCTGATAGTCGCGGGAATGAACGGCTGGAAGTACATCGTTCTGTTCGAGATGAACGATCAGGGCATTACGCACACACAGATGCAAAAGCAGTTCAAGAAGGCGCAGGCTATCGGCTGGGTCACCGCTATGGCGGGACTTCTGACCGCAAATCCGGCGATGATGGGACTCGGCATCAACACAGCGGTACAGAGCAGCATGAGCTCGGACTTCTCAAAGGTGAAGAACATCAAGGTGTACCGCGGGCGCGGTGTAATCAAGGTGAACGAGATACTGAACAAAAACCAGGTGTACGCAGACAGAGCGGATTTCGACTTTGTGCTGAACTACATCAGGGCAAGGATACCGAACGACGCGAAGGGGAAATGATGTAAGAACTCTTTGCCGCGGCTGATGTCCGAACATAGTACTATTGACATTCCTGTGTTCTCCCCTGTCTTCGGACGGGGGAGATTTGTGCAATACACACATTCCCTCCGATAACTCTTGACAAAAAGGAGGATAGGTGCTATAATACAGAAATGAAATTGATTTTCATTTTCAAATTGACCCGAACGGAAAGGAGTGAGCCCTATGATACGCGGAAAGACCGCCATAGCTATGGTGATAATACTGCTCTGCGCGGCACTTGTCGGCTCGTTCCTGTTCATCGCGTTTGGCTCGTTCCATGACTGCGACCACGACGACTGTGAGGTTTGCCGCGCTCTTGACGTGTGCATCCATTCGATACGCTGCGGCAGCGCGGTCATAGCGGCCTCGGCTGTGCTCACGGCGCTGTGCCTTATAGTAAGAGCTGCGGCTGTGTTCGGCGCACCCGTTATCCGCACGGCGACTCTCATATCACTTCGGACAGAGCTTCGTAATTAAGCGGAGTGTTTTTCGTTATACCGGAACACTCATCAAAACTTATTACGGAGGTCTTTTTATTATGTCAAAATACAGAAATCTCAGAACACCCGCTATATTACTTTCCGCCGCTCTCCTGGTTTCGGGAGCTTCCGGCTGTTCGCAGAGCGCGTCCGCAGCCGGACTTGATTCCGGAAGGCTCAGTATCGTCTGCACGATCTTCCCCGAGTACGACTGGGTGAAGTGCATCATGGGCGACAAAGCCGCAAATGCGGACATAACCTACCTGCTCGACAACGGTATCGACCTGCACAACTACAGCCCCAGCGCCGATGATATCGTAAGGATATCGGGCTGCGACC
>JAFZOA010000576.1 GCA_017550775.1 Ruminiclostridium sp.
GACAAGCTCACGAAACTGTCCGAAATGCTGGTGAACCTCGTGGTTGACAACACCGGCATCAACGAGAAAAGCACCGCCGCAGATCTGTCCGCCGTGCTGGGACGCGTCAAGGACGACCCGAAGGCTCCGGTCATCAACAACCTTGTGTTGCGCTCGATGATGAAGGCGAAGTACAGTGAGGAACCGCTCGGACATTTCGGGCTGGTACTTAAAGAATACAGCCACTTCACCTCTCCGATACGCCGTCTCGCGGACTTCTCCATACACCGCATACTCACCGATGCGGTCGCGGGAATGCCGGCGGACAAGCTTACGAAGAAGTACGCGAAGTTCGCGCATGAACAGGCTTACCGCGCGAGCATTACCGAGCTTATTGCCGTGGCGGCGGAGCGGGACTGTGACAAGTTCTACATGGCGGAGTACATGAAGAAGCACATAGGCGAGGAATACTGCGGATACATTTCCGGGGTTACCGGAGCCGGGTTCTTTGTGGAGCTCGCGAACACCGTAGAGGGGCGGGTCGACACCACGACGCTCCCGTTGGGGACGTATGAGCTGTCGAACGATATCTCCCTTGTCGAAACGCTGTCCGGGAAGGCGTATACAATAGGCGATGCGGTAAGAGTAAAGTGCATCGCGTCGGACGTAGCCGGCGGAATGATAGATTTTGAACTGCTGGAGCACGGAAATGAAGTGTGAGATAAACTCGCTTTACATCTGCGTTGAGGACATGGACAGGGCGATACGTTTCTATGAAGACCTGTTTGAACAGCCGGTCTCCGAACGTGATCGGATATACAGCGTATTTGACGTGAACGGATTCAGGTTCGGGCTTTTTGCGTACCGCGAGAAAAACGAGCCGCATACTTGCGGGAGCAGCTGCTTACCGAGCGTTTCGTTTGATAGCAGGGAAGTGCTCGAAAAGAAGCTTTCGGGTAAGGAGATATGCTTTCCGCTCACCGCGATAAAGGACAACTGGGTCGCGGAGATCGTGGACAGCGAGGGAAACCATATAGAGCTGACGGCGCGGATCCGAACGTAAAAGTGCTTCGTCATATTGGGAACCTCTAAAACCCATTTGAGAGAAAAAGAGCCACTTGCACAAACTGCTTCGTCAAGTCTCCTCACCTTGCATTTGGCACAATTGTCTCATTTTCTCTTTCCAAAGCGGTTTTTAGAGGTACCCTATTGTTTTTACGATAATACAGGGCTGATCGACAGAATTACTGTACTCCGGCACATACCGGGGTATAGTTTTTTGTATGAAAAAAATCTGAAAAAACTCTTGTTTTTTGAAATGAATTGTAGTATAATATATATTGGCAAATTTTGAGGGCGTAATCTCCCTCACTGATACAGGAGGAAATTCCAAGGTGGCAAGAAAAACATTGGCTGAAATGGAGCAGACCGTTCCCGATAGCAAGGCGAGAGAACGCCTTATACAGCTTTTCGACGAGGACAGCTTTGTCGAAACGGGGAAGTTTGTCGGCTCTGGCGGCGAGACTGCAAGCGTGATAACCGGTTACGGACTTATCGACGGCGCGACAGTTTACGCTTTCTCACAGGATATATCTGTCAAGGGCGGCGCAGTCAACAGTACAGCGGCCGCAAAGCTTGTTAAGCTTTATGATATGGCAGTAAAGAACGGCGCTCCCGTTGTCGGTATCTATGACAGCAAGGGAGGCGACATCGCCGAGGGTGCCGCGATGCTCGACGCATACTCCTACATAGCACAGTCTGCGGCGAAGCTTTCCGGTGTTGTACCGCAGGTGTCGCTCGTAGCCGGTCTTTGCGCAGGTACGGCAGCAATGATCGCGTGTATGGCGGACTTTGTGGTAATGACCGAGAAGTCCGAGTTCTTCATGACCGCACCGTTTGTGTCCGAGGACGAAACGCTCAAAGGAGCCGGAACAGCCGCTAATGCAGCAAAAGCCGGTACTGCGGCTGTCGTCGCAAAGGACGAAAAGGATGCCGTGGAGCAGGTAAAGAAGCTTATACGCATACTCCCCGCAAACAACCTTGAGCTTTCAGGAAATGATTACTACGCTGAGAACGACGCGGATATCACAGCCGGAATGAAGGCTGATGCGGCGGTAAAGGCTATTGCTGACAAGAACAGCGTTATCGAGCTCTACGCTGAGCAGGGAACCGCTTCCTACACCGCGATAGGCAGCATGAGCTGGAAGACCGTCGGGTTCGTCGCTACCGACAAGACCGATGATAAGCTTTCCGCACAGGACTGCGCTAAGATCGCACGCTTCGTGTCGTTCTGCGACGCGTTCTCGATACCGGTTATAACGCTGCTCAACAGCGCGGGTATCGGCGGTACTCAGGCGGCTGAGCTTGCCGGATCGGTAAGAGACGCTGCAAAGCTCGCACAGGTGTACGCAAGCGCAACGACCGCGAAGATAACTCTCGTTACAGACAAGGCTTACGGCTCGGCATACTGCGCTATCGCACCCGCAAGCGATATGGTGCTTGCTTATGAGGACAGTGTTATCGCGGCGGCAGACCCGAAGGCGGCTGTAATATTCCTCAAAGGCGACGAGCTCGACGGAACAAACGAGGCTGCACTCATACAGGAGTACAAGGACAACGAAGCGAGCGTATTCACACTCGCGGCAAGAGGAAGCGTTGACCGCGTGATAGCTCCCGAGGACACCCGCACCGCGATACTCTCCGCTATGGACGTATTCGAGGGCAAGCGCGTACACAGTCCGCAGAGAAAGCACATAAACTTTGTATATTGATTACCGGAAAGGAAGACATAAACGATGAAAAGATACAACATTACCGTAAACGGAACAGCATACGATGTGTCGGTGGAGGAGCTTGAAGCCGGCGCAGCAGCTCCCGCAGCGGCAGCGCCCGCTCCCAAGCCTGCTGCAAAGCCCGCAGCACCCAAGGCTCCCGCAGGAGCACAGGGCGGTGTCAAGGTAGAGGCTCCTATGCCCGGAACAGTCGTTGACGTTAAGGCTAAAGTCGGCGACAAGGTCAAGAACGGCGACGATATTGTTATCGTAGAAGCTATGAAAATGGAGAACGCGATACCCGCTCCTTGCGACGGTACTATCGCTTCCATAAATGTATCCAAGGGCGACTCCGTTAATACGGGAACAGTTATCGCTACCATAAACGCTTGATGAAAGGAACCGATAAAAATGGCTAAAGTCAGGATAACGGAGACTGTTCTCCGTGACGCGCATCAGTCTCTTATTGCTACCCGTATGTCAACTCCCGAAATGCTCCCGATACTTTCCGCTATGGACAAGTGCGGGTTCTACTCTGTGGAGTGCTGGGGCGGCGCGACATTCGACTCCTGTCTGCGCTTCCTCAACGAAGACCCGTGGGACAGATTAAGAACTCTGCGCCGTGAAATGCCCAATACAAAGCTCCAGATGCTTTTCCGCGGTCAGAATATGCTCGGTTATCGTCATTACGCAGACGACGTTCTTGAATATTTCGTTCAGAAGTCGGTCGCAAACGGTATCGACA
>JAFZOA010000577.1 GCA_017550775.1 Ruminiclostridium sp.
GCTTCGGGTCAACCTCTCTGTACTTGGGGTCGAGGCGCGGATTGCGGGGGTCGTCCTCGGTAAGAGCCATAGGCGGTACGTCGAAGGATCTTCTCCAGATCTTGACCTGGTCTTCGCCGTACTTGGCGGCTGTCTCGGACTTGTTCAGTCCCTGGAGAGCGCCGTAGTGACGCTCGTTGAGCTGCCACGCCTTGATGACGGGGAGCCACTCTCTGTCCATTTCCGCAAGCACGTTGTTGAGGGTGTGGATAGCTCTTTTCAGATAAGAGGTGTAGCAGATGTCGAAGTCGAAGCCCGCTTCCTTAAGTGCGCGGCCGCCCTTCTTTGCTTCCTCTACGCCGTTCTCGGACAGCTCAACGTCTGTCCAGCCGGTGAATTTGTTCTCCTTGTTCCACTCGCTTTCGCCGTGGCGGATAAGTACAAGTTTCATGCTCATAGTTTTATTTTCCTTTCAAATTGTTTTCGGTTCATCTGTACCATAGAACCATGCAAAACCCTGTTTCCTCGGATATGGCATAAGCTTTTATAGTGTTCGGGGTGTCAAGCATATATATATCCGCCCCGCTTAATGCTATGCCTTTTTCTTCGCAGTACCCGTTCACCTTTGTATAAGTCCAGTCATCGGTGCCGCAGAGGATACCGCCGTTTTTTAGAGCCTCAGAGCGCATATACTCAGCGCCCTCGCCGTCCGTAAAGAACCGTATCTCTATTATATCGGGAGCATCGGGCGCGGCAACGGGCGGGGTGAAGTGCATATAGTATTTGTCCGCCCTTACCGGTATCTTATCCGGCAGGAAGTCGAAATATGCAGTCTCCTCGGCTCCGTAATTTCCGTTTATGTACACTGCTCTGCGAATCGGATAGAACCAGCTGAAATAGTCGCCGAAATTGAACAGCACGACCCAATAGATGACCGCCGCCGTGATACCCACAATGCGCAGGACGATGTAGCACCTGTCGGTGACGCGCGTCTGCTTTATGTTTTTGAGGATAATGCGCACTATCACATACACCACGCCGACCGCGAAGACCAGCGGGATATAGTTCCAGTACGCGCCCATTGTACAGAACGGCGTTACGAACAGGAATACCGTGAGGGCAACATCAAGCAGAGCGAGCAGTACGTTCTGAAGCAGACCGCCGGGCTTCCGGGGCTTTTTGTCGGGTTTTACCGCTGTGTTATCATCAGCCATTCTCGGCTGCCTTGACTATCTCCGTGAAGTCGGGAGCTTTCAGAGAAGCGCCGCCGATAAGACCGCCGTCAACGTTCTCCTTCGCTACGAGCTCAGCCGCGTTCTTCGCGTTCATGGAGCCGCCGTACTGAATGGTGGCAGCGTCCGCGACAGCCTTGCCGTACTTCTTCGCAAGCTCGCCTCTGATAAAGGAGCATACCTCCTCCGCCTGATCTGCGGTAGCGGTCTTGCCGGTGCCGATAGCCCATACAGGCTCGTAGGCGATAACGCACTTTGCGAAGTCCTCGGCGGGGATATCGAAGAAGTCGAGCTTGATCTGGCGAGCGATGACTTCCTCGGTGATACCGCACTCGCGCTCCCAGAGGAGCTCGCCTACGCATACTATGGGCTTTAAGCCTGCCGCGAGAGCAGCCTTGGTGCGCTTGTTTACGGTCTCGTCGGTCTCGGCGAAGTACTGTCTGCGCTCGGAATGACCGAGAACGACGTACTCAACGCCCATTTCCTTGAGCATATCGGCGCTGATCTCGCCGGTGAACGCGCCGCTCTTCTCGAAGTGACAGTTCTGTGCGCCGATCTTTATGTTTGTGCCCTTGGTCGCTTCGAGAGCGGTCTCAAGGTTTGTGAACGGCACGCAAGCCACTACTTCAACGGTCTTGATGTCGGACACGAGGGGCTTTAACTCTTCGAGGAGAGCCTTAGCCTCGGGGCGGGTCTTGTTCATTTTCCAGTTTCCCGCAATTATTGCTTTTCTTACAGACTTGTTCATGTTTTCTTCCTTTGTGAATGTGCGTCGCACTCTCTGTTGTGTGAACAGAGAGTGCCGCAGTTATTTTTTCTTCTTTGCCTTTTGGGGCTTACGTTTTGTGGTCTTCTTTGCGGACTTGAAGCCGATAGCGCAGTCCTGACCGCTGTTGATGATAAGGTTTATGCTGTTCGGAGTAGCCGCCCAGATAACGAGCAGCAGCAGGACGATACCTGCGGCAATGCCGACAAGCTTTCCTTTATCGGTTTTCAGAAAGTTCACAAGCTTCTCCATATATGAACGCTCCTTGCAGCTGTATTTTTTGTTTCCCCCGCCGTGCGGCGGGGGAAACGATGCGTTTATTCGTCTTAACAGTTTTCGCCGGTCGCATTGAGAGAAATACCGCTCAATGTCGGGGCACTGTCAGTTTACATCATGGCTTGCTACCGGCACGGGAAAGTTCTTTTCTTCGCCGCAGAACTGCGGTAGAGAAAAAATTATTTATCCTGGATTACGTCGATGCCGGGGAGAACCTTGCCTTCGAGGTACTCGAGCA
>JAFZOA010000578.1 GCA_017550775.1 Ruminiclostridium sp.
GCGTCGACCTCGGGGCATACAACGGCGATACGGTCGAGGAGTTCCTGAAATACACGGGAAAGCACTTCAACAGGATATACGCCCTCGAACCGGACAGGCGCAGCTATTCCAAGCTTCGCAGAAGGCTCTACTACATAAGCTCGAACCTTCTTATAACAAAAAACGCCGCCGCGTGGAGCAGCGACACTACCCTCACCTTCTACAACAAGGCGGGGCGCAGCTCCTCCCTCAACGCGACCTTCTCCGAACAGAACAGAGGACGCGGCATCGAGACCGACGCGATAAGCGTTGACAGCCTTCTTGACGGCAAACCGGCTTCCCTCATCAAATATGATGTTGAAGGAAGCGAGCGTGAGGCTCTAATGGGCTCGGAGCAGACGATAAAGCAGTACAAGCCCCGTCTCATAGTCTCACTGTATCATCGCGCGGGCGACCTTATCGAGCTCCCGCTGCTGATACACGAGCTCAACCCCGAATACCGCTTCTACCTGCGGCATCACCCTTACGTTCCCGCGTGGGACACCAATTTATACTGCGTATAAACCCCTGAAAAGGAAACACAAGAAATGAAAAAAGCAGTTATTGTAATGCTTATACTGCTCGTCCTCGGAATCGTGGGTTACTTCATCTACAAAGATATCACCGTAAAGGAGATAACCTATGTTTCAGATGTCGAGAACAACAAAGGTGACGGTAAATACTCTGTAAAGCGGCTTTACAGCTCAGATATCGACATTGAGGCATTCAACGAGAAGGTCGAAAAGCTTCTCATGCTGGAGTTCTCTGAGGAAGATGTCCTCACCGCCGCTCTCGAAGCCGGTACGCCGCAGTTCTACCCCGCTTTCCATATCCTCACCTATCGCCCCACCAAAAAGGAAGATAAGATCTATATGGAGCTTTCCGCTGTGCAGGAGATAGCACCCGGACAGAAGGAAGCTGATTACTGCATGGACAACCTGAAGCTTGAAGTCATGACCACCGGTATCTCGATAGAAGAGGCGGAAGCGGTCGGCACAGACAGCCTTAACCGTACCGTGAACGAAGCTATCCTCAAAAACGACGAGGGCACCGGAATGATGGTGGAACTCAACGACTACGGCAATGTCAAGATGACTTTTGACGGACTCACGGGAAGCATAGTTCTCCAGTACACTTACGATATCAAGAAGAACTCTCTTATACCCAAGAAAGCGGTCGAAGGCTGCATGGTCATGATACGGGTCAATGTCATCACGAACGATGAAGGCGAGACGGAAGTGACTTATCAGCTTGAACCTATATCCACAACTGATGAATATCTTGAACAGGAATAATTCCTGAAAACAGGAGACAATAGTATAAATCTACAAAAGTTTAAGATTTTTTTGCAGGAACGCAAAAAATAACTTGCAATTTTCGGCAATGTGTGTATAATATAGTAAGAACTACTTTATTATAACATTTGCCGGAGGAATATTATGTATAAGGAACTATCTATGGAACAGCTTAATCAACTATTGAAGGAGCTTCAGAAGGAACATGACGCTTACAAGGCTCAGGGACTGAAACTGAACATGGCGCGCGGAAAGCCCGCACCCGATCAGCTTAAGCTCTCGGAGGCTATGCTGAAAGACGACCTCGGTGACTGTCTCGCGTCTGACGGTACCGATTGCCGCAACTACGGCGTGCTTGACGGCATCCCGGAAGCAAAGGAGCTCATGCGCCCCATGCTCGGCGTGGCTATGGACGAGATCATCGTCGGCGGCAACTCCAGCTTACAGCTCATGTATGATACCATAATGATGGCAATGCTGCTCGGCGTGCCGGGCGGAAGAAAGCCGTGGAGCAAATACGACAAGGTGAAGTTCCTTTGCCCCGCTCCCGGATATGACAGGCATTTCGCTATTTGTCAGAGCCTCGGTATCGAGATGATAACCGTGCCTTACCTCAACGACGGTCCCGACATGGACATGGTGGAGAAGCTTGTTTCCGAGGACGAGGAGATCAAGGGTATCTGGTGCGTTCCGACATATTCCAATCCTACCGGCATTTCATACTCCGACAGCGTCGTAAAGCGCTTTGCAGCTCTCAGACCCAAGGCTGACGACTTCCGTATCTACTGGGACAACGCGTACTGCATCCACCACCTCACCGACGACCACGATGTGGTTCTCAACATTCTTGACGAGTGCAAGAAGACCGGCAAGGAGAATATGGTGCTGATGTTCGCGTCCACCTCGAAGGTGTCCTTCCCCGGCGCGGGTATCGCCTGCATCGGTGCGAGCAAGGAGAACATCGACTACATCAAGAGCAAGATGACCTATCAGACAATAGGCTTCGATAAGCTCAACCAGCTCCGTCACGTCCGCTTCTTCAAGGACTTCGACGGCATGGTAAAGCACATGGAGCTTCACCGCGCGATCATTGCTCCGAAGTTCAGGATCGTGCTCGACACACTCCAGAGAGAGATCGCATCTCATGCTATCGGCGGCTGGCACGCTCCCAAAGGCGGTTACTTCATCTCCTTCACGGGCTTCGACGGCACCGCAAAGCGTATAGTTGCACTCTGTAAGGACGCAGGCGTTATTCTCACCGGAGCGGGCGCGACATTCCCCTACGGCAACGACCCCTACGACAACAATATCCGTATCGCACCCACCTACCCCACAGAAGCAGAGCTCCAGAAAGCAATGGATATCTTCTGCAACAGCGTAAAACTCGCTACCGTAGAAAAAATGCTTGCATTATGAGCAAAAGTGTGATATAATATATGTGGCAGAGAATTTCTGCCACATATTTGCGTCTGTAGCTCATTTGGATAGAGCAGCAGCCTCCGACGCTGCGTGCGGTGGGTTCGAATCCCGTCAGGCGCACCAGAAAATCAGCCGTCGTCCGCACGCTTTACGCGGGCGGCGGCTGATTTTTTGTAGTAAGCCTCGGGATTCGAACCCACAAGGGTTAGGCGCTTTAGCGCCGTCGAATCCCGTCAGGCGCACCACGGGCAGTCGCCCGTTTTTCCGTCTCTTACTTCTCTGTAAGGGACGGATTTTCTTCCTCGCTGCTGTTATTCACTTCTCCTTACAGCGGCTATCTGTGCAGAACGGGCAGTCGCCCGTTTTTCCGTATGTTACCTTGGTGACATACGGATTTTTTTGCCTCGCTGTCGTTATTCACTTCTTCCTTACAGCGGCTACCTGTGCAGAGCGGGCAGTCGCCCGTTTTTCCGTCTCTTACTTCTCTGTAAGGGAC
>JAFZOA010000579.1 GCA_017550775.1 Ruminiclostridium sp.
CGTGAACTTAAACTATGAAAGCGTACAGGGCGACCGCGTGATAATAGAGATCACGCGTGACTTTATGAAAAACGGCGGGAAAGCGTTCGACGTCGATGCCGGGAACATACCCGACCTCGTGCCGATACTCACCGTTCTTGCGTGCTTCGCGGACGGAACGAGCCATATAACGGGCTGCGCAAGGCTTCGGATAAAGGAATGTGACCGGCTCGCGGCGATTACCGCAGAGCTCAACAGGCTCGGCGCACGTATTGAGGAAGCCGCAGACAGTCTCACGATACACGGCGTAAAAGAGCTTCACGGCGGGGACTGTACGACATACAACGACCACAGGATAGCCATGTCGCTCGCGATAGCGTCACAGCGCTGCACAGAGCCGCTCATTATCCGCGGCGCGGAATGCGTCGGAAAGTCATATCCCGGTTTCTTCAAGGATTTCTCAATGCTCGGAGGTAAGTACGATGTCATCTGAACTCAATTTCGGCAATTTATCCGTCTCGATATTCGGCGAATCCCACGGCGCGGGTATCGGCGCGGTCATAAACGGGCTTCCGGCTGGCGTGGAGCTTGATATGGAGAAGATACTTGATTTCATGGCAAGGAGAGCTCCCAAGAAAGACGGAATGAGCACGCGACGCAGCGAAAAGGACACTCCCGAGATACTTTCGGGCTTTTATAACGGCAAGACCACCGGAACTCCGCTCGCGGCAGTTATACGCAACACCGACACGCGTTCTCAGGACTATGGGAACATCTCAATGGCAGCGCGCCCCGATCATGCGGACTATACCGGATTCAAGCGCTACAAGGGCGCGAACGATCCCCGCGGAGGCGGCCATTTTTCGGGCAGACTCACGGCTCCGCTCGTTTTTGCGGGCGCTGTCTGCGCACAGGTACTTGAGCGCTACGGGATAACGAGCTGTGCACACATACTCGCTATCGACGGCATCTACGACGACGCTTTTGACGAGCTTGAGATATACCCCGAGCTCATGGAGCGCATAAAAAAAGCGGAAATGCCGCTTATAAACGAATCAAAGGCGGTAGAGATGAAAGCTCGCGTGCTCGCGGCATCGGAAGAGCTCGATTCTGTCGGCGGTATCATAGAATGCGCAGTAACGGGACTTCCCGCGGGGATAGGCTCGCCTATGTTTGACGGACTTGAGAATCGTATTTCAATGGCTGTATTCGGTATCCCCGCAGTCAAGGCCGTTGCTTTCGGAAAGGGGTTCGGGTTTGCAGAAATGCGCGGCTCGCAGGCAAACGACCCTATGTACATCGACAGCGACGGCAAAGTAAAGACCGACACCAATAACAACGGCGGCATATACGGCGGTATTTCCAGCGGTATGCCGGTAATATTCACTGCCGCGATAAAGCCGACACCGTCTATCGCGAAGCCGCAGAATACAGTGGACTTCATAAAGAACGAAAACACCGAGCTCGTGATAAAGGGAAGACACGACGCGTGCATAGTACCGCGCGCCGTACCGGTTGTCGAAGCCGCGGCAAATATCGCGATACTTTCGTTTCTTGTATAAAAAGGGTGATACGAGTTGAGCAGCGAAAAAAACGAAAGAGTTGACGTATGCGTCTTTCTGTGCTTTATACTCGACAGCTTCGGAGAGCTCCCGGACAGCGTTATCGAAGAGATAATACTGTCCGCCGC
>JAFZOA010000580.1 GCA_017550775.1 Ruminiclostridium sp.
CCCCGCCTTCGGCGGGGAGAAGAAACCAAAAACTTGTTGTCTGTTTATTGGTTTGATCTTAGTATCATTCGTCAACTCTTATATTGGCGGAAAATACATACGGAGAGCCGTCGCTTTCACGGCTCATCGAGAAGTCTATCATGATCTCGTGGTCGTCATAATCGAACCCGGTGGAGTATTCCGCGCTCCGCCCGCCCTCATAGCTGTCATACCCCGTGATCTCCTCACAGCAGATATCATACGCCCTTGCGAAAGCGCGCCGCGTGTCGAGATAGCAGCGGAACTCGTAAGGGAGCTCCTCAACATATTCAAGCGCGGCTGACGGGTCAAATCTCATTATGTCCTTCGGCGTGAAAGAAAGCGCAATGCTTTCGAGCGGAGGAGCCTCAAAGAACAGCTCGCTGTCCTCTATCAGTTCATCGTACTCGTCCTCGTCGTACACCTCGTCCTCGTTGTTCACTTCCGGGTCGAATGTCCCGAACAGCCCCATATCCGCACCTCCTTCGCGCTTTTATACTGTATAACAAGTCCCCATTCCAGTAAGGGAACGGGGACAGTTTGTCAATAAGCTTTGTATCACATTATCTTTTTGTAAAGTTCTTTAAGCTCCGCAACGCTTGTGTCACGCGGGTTGCCCGGGCGGCACGCGTCCGCAAATGCGTCCTCTGCGAGCCTGTCAAGGTCTTCCTCGCGCACCTTCTCGTTCTTCGCGGGAATGCCGACATCTGCGGAAAGCTTCTTTACCGCGTCTATCGCGGCCTTGCGGTATTCCTCCTGCGACATGGAATCAACGCCCCCGACTCCCATTGCGCGCGCGATCTCTCTGTACTTCTCGCCGGTGAAGTCCTGATTGTACTCCATAACTATCGGAAGCATCATAGCGCAGGCAACACCGTGAGGCGTGTCATAGTGCGCACCGAGCGTGTGAGCGATTGAGTGCGCGATACCGAGTCCTACGTTGGAGAAGCCCATACCCGCGATATACTGTGCAAGCGCCATGCCCTCGCGGTTCTCGGGAACGTTATCCACCGCGCCGCGAAGGTTCTTCGATATCAGCCTTATGGCTTCAAGGTGGAACATATCGGTCATTTCCCACGCCGCCTTTGTGGTATAGCCCTCAATCGCGTGGGTAAGAGCGTCCATGCCGGTAGCCGCAGTAAGGCTCTTGGGCATGGTGGACATCATATCGGGATCGACTATCGCGATCTCGGGGATATCGTGCTCGTCAACGCAGACGAACTTGCGCTCCTTTTCGGTATCGGTGATAACATAGTTTATCGTTACTTCCGCGGCTGTACCTGCGGTAGTGGGGACTGCGATAGTGGGAACAGCATGGTTTTTGGTGGGAGCAACGCCTTCGAGGGAGCGCACGTCCGCGTACTCGGGATTGGTGATGATTACGCCTATTCCCTTTGCGGTATCCATGGACGAACCGCTGCCTATCGCGATCATTGAATCCGCGCCGCACGCCTTGAAGGCTTCAACGCCGCTCCTGACATTTTCGATAGTGGGGTTGGGCTTGATGTCGGTGAAAAGGGTGTATTTCAGCCCCTCCTTGTCAAGCAGGTCTGTTACCTTCGCGGTAACGCCGAATTTCACGAGGTCGGGGTCGGAGCACACAAAAATGTGTTTGAAGCCCTTGGTTTTCGCAATTCCAGGAATTTCCGAGACAGCGCCCTTGCCGTGGAATGATACATTGTTCAGTATTATTCTGTTTGCCATGATTACACACCCTCCGTCATTAAAAAATTATATCGTTCAATAGTGAAAACTGCCGAAACATCGGTAGCCTCCACATTTAATTATATCACATTTTCCCAAAAAGTCAAGTGTTTCGTCCGCTCCGGAACTTCACTGCGGCAAATACTTGCAAAAGAGAGGATAATGTGGTAAACTATATGATACAGAAAACAGGCGGTCTTAAAAGACGTGGACGCCGGCTTTGACTGCCGCAGCGAAAAAATAAGGAGATGACCCGATGAACAAAAGAATAGGAACGCTTGACGAGGTGCGGGGAATTGCGTATATCGCGATGATACTGTACCACGCCTACTACGATATAGCGTTCGTTTATATGCACGATCTTCCCGGTTTCATTGATACCGCGGCACACTTCATCCAGCCCTTTATCGCCGGAACATTCATATTCGTTGCCGGTATATCGTCGAACTTCTCGAACAACAATTTCAAGCGCGGTGTGACATACTTCTTCTTCGCAATGGCGCTCACATTCGTAACTGCGGTCGCGCTCCCGTCGGAGGTCATCGTATTCGGCGTGCTGCACTTCCTCGGCATTGCGGCTATGATATACGGATTTATCGGCAAATTCACCGAGCGCATACCGTGGGTGATCGGGTTGGTGCTGTTCTCGGTCCTGTTCGCGGTGACGTACAATGTCCCGCGCGGCAGCATGGGTATCGACGGACTGTTTTCCGTACAGCTCCCGGGATTTTTGTACGAACATTACTTCCTGTTCCCGCTCGGTTTCGCATCCCGTACGTTCTACAGCGCGGATTACTTTCCGCTTATCCCGTACCTGTTCCTGTTCCTCGCGGGAAGCTCTCTCGGCGTATATTTAAGCTCAGGGCACGCCCCGAAGAGCCTCGGCATGACGCGCTTCAAGGGGCTCGCGTTCGTCGGAAGACACGGGCTCTGGATATATATGCTGCACCAGCCGGTGACGATACTTATACTTGAGGTCGTGTTCAAGCTCACCGGACAGGGAACGATTTTCCTGTAATAATTCCGGCTTCCGAGATTTGTGCGGAAAAACAGAAAAAAAGTGTTGACAAATCCATACACGAGTGATATAATAGTGTCTTGACGACGGTCAATGGGTTGCTCCCCAGTGCTGTATTTTTCATAGAGAAGGCGGTGACGGATTGAGGGACGGTCTCCATCCGGAGTATGAAGCTACAACGATAAAGTGCGCGTGCGGAGCTACATTTGAAACACGTTCCACTAAAAAGGACATTAAAGTAGAAATTTGCTCCAAGTGCCACCCTTTCTTCACAGGTAAGCAGAAGCTCGTTGACGCGGGCGGCCGTGTTGAAAAGTTCAAGAAGAAGTACAACATCAAGTAATTATCCGAAAAGCTTCAGGCGCTCCCGACGGACTTGTCCGCCGGGACGTTTTCTTTCCCGTGATCCCGGACAGAAAAATGATTTTTCGGCAGACGGAATAAACCGTATCGAAACGGTGCATAATCAGATTGAAAACATTACGCAAAGCCCCGAAAACAGCGCGTTTCATGTTTATTTTATAGTTAATAAGTACCTAATAACATCTGCTATATTGTTATTTTTTTACCATATTGCACTAACTTGCAAAAAAAAGCGTAAAATCGCTTGAAATTGGCATTTTTTTGTGATATAATACTTTTTGATAAAAAAAAGCGGTGCGTTAGCCCGTTTCAACTCAAAAAAAGGAAGGACATTAAAGATGGCTAAATCAGCTTACGAAAAGGTTTATGAAAGTCTGAAGAAAACTATCAAGAAGACCGATACTTCATCTTTTGAGGGGTTTTTCGCTTTCCAGTTCACTGTAACGGGTGACGCAGCGGGAACATTCTACATGGAATTCAAGGACGGCGTTCTTTCGGTAGAAAACTTTGACTACGAAGATCACACTGCTGTCTTCAAGGCAGACGCGGAAACATTCACCGCTCTCGTTGAAGGCAAGATCACTCCCGCAAAGGCGATCAAGTCCGGCAAGCTCGTTGTTGAAGACAACGAACCCGGCTGCGCTGACATCTTCAACGCTATAGCTCCCAAGAAGGCTGCTGCGGCTAAGAAGACAGAAGAAAAGGCTCCTGCAAAGAAGGCTGCTCCCGCTAAGAAGGCTGCGGAGAAGGCTGAAGCTCCCAAGGCTGAAGTTAAGCCCGCTCCCGCAAAGGAAGCTCCCAAGGCTGAGGCTAAGCCGGCTGCTGAAAAGAAGACTGCTGCAAAGACAACAAAGAAGACCAAGTAAGTTACAAAATCATAACGGCGCGTATCGTTCGATACGCGCCGTTTTTTCTGCGAACAGCGCCCCCGGTTTACGGCATCCTGTCGTGATCCGGGGGCGCTGTATTGATTTCTGTTACTCCTCTATCTGACGGAGAAAATCTCCGCCGTAGATCTTTATCTGTTCGATCATTTCCTCATCGCTGATGACGGTCACACGTCCCGCTTCATACTGCGCGTCTATCCACGCCTTGATATCCGCGATGAACGGCTCCTTCTTGCTTACCGCTTTCTCGGGCGGGAGACGGTAGTAGTTGTTTATCCAGAGCGCTATCCCCGCGAGCCCGGAAACGTTGCTTACCGCGACAAGCGGCGGGCGGTCAAGAATGGTCTCGGTGTCGAAGATGTTGTATATCTCGGGATCCTTGAGAAGTCCGTCCGCGTGAATGCCGGCTCTTGTGAGGTTGAAGTTACGCCCCACGAACGGTGTCATGGGCGGGAGATCGTAGTTCGTTTCCTTCACGATGTAGTCCGCGATCTCGGTGATGACGCGCGGCTCCATTCCGCCGAAGTCCCCGCGGAGCTGGGCATACTCGAATACCATTGCCTCCAGCGGGACATTGCCTGTCCGCTCGCCTATACCGAGCAGCGAGCAGTTGACTGCCTGCGCTCCGTACAGCCAAGCGGTGGACGCGTTCACCACGCCCTTGTAGAAGTCGTTGTGACCGTGCCACTCCAACATCTCACACGGTACGCCCGCGTAGTGCTGCAAGCCGTAGATGATACCGGAGACGCTTCTCGGTAGCGCGACTCCGGGGTACGGAACGCCGTAGCCCATGGTGTCGCAGGCACGGATCTTGATCGGTATGCCGCTCTTCTCGGAAAGCTCCATGAGCGCGGTGGCGAACGGTACGACGAAGCCGTAGAAGTCCGCGCGGGTGATGTCCTCGAAGTGACAGCGCGGTCTTAAGCCCGCGTCTATCGCGTCGGACACGATACCGATGTACTTGTCGAGAGCTTGCTTTCTCGTGAGTCCCATTTTGTTGAAGATGTGATAGTCCGAGCAGCTCACAAGTATGCCAGTCTCTTTGATGCCGATATCGCGGACGAGCGCGAAGTCGGACTTGGTCGCGCGTATCCATGTCGTGATCTCGGGGAAGTCATAGCCGAGCGCCATGCACTCTTCAAGCGCCTTTCTGTCCTTCTCGGAATAGACGAAGAACTCGGTCTGACGGATTATGCCGTTCTTTCCGCCGAGCTTGTGGAGGAGCTTGTAGATATGCACCATCTGCTCGGTTGTATAGGGGGCGCGGGACTGCTGACCGTCGCGGAACGTTGTATCGGTGATGTAGATGTTCTCGGGCATATTCATAGGTACGCGGCGGTAGTTGTACGCTATCTTCGGCACCTCTGTATAGGGGAACATCTCGCGGAAAAGCTCAGGCTTCGGAACGTCCTGGAGCTCGTACATATAAGGGTCCTGTTCAAGCAGGTAGCTTTTCTTGCTGAGTGTGATCTCTGACATGGTATGTCCTCGTTTCTATGTGTTGTGTATTAATTATATTACCGCTGTCGGCTTTTGTCAACAAAAGAACGGGAAAATCAGCGATTTAAAGCCTTTTTCCCGTTTTTGCAAGAATAAACTGTCAAAGTTGCATAATCTTACTGATTACAACTCAGCCACATTTCTACTGCGGCACATTCCGTCGAGCGCTTGTCCGCGTCAACGGCACCCGCGTCAAGAGCACGCCTGCCGACTTCATAGCGTCCGAGATCCGTACCGCCGAAGCAGGATGTCGTTATTACCACCGGCATGGTTTTTGAAAGCTCGGAGAGAA
>JAFZOA010000581.1 GCA_017550775.1 Ruminiclostridium sp.
ATATACTCGCTTTACAAGGACAAGGTGCTGTACAGCGAGGACGAATACCGCAAGTATGCCGATATCGCGGTGAAAGCGCCGATCAAGGCGATGTGCCTGCACGTCTCCCACGACTGCAACCTGCGCTGCAAATACTGCTTCGCTTCCACCGGAGACTTCGGCACGGGCAGAAAGATCATGACCCCCGAGACCGGCCGCAAGGCGATAGACTTCCTCATTGAGAAGTCCATGGGTCGGGAGAACTTAGAGCTCGACTTCTTCGGCGGCGAACCGCTCATGGCGTGGGAGACCGTCAAGGCGACAGTTGACTATGCCAGAAGCGTCGAGAAGCAGCACGGAAAGAACTTCCGCTTCACCGTGACCACGAACGGCATGCTGCTCGACGACGAGAAGATCGACTACATCAACCGCGAAATGTCTAACTGCGTGCTGTCGCTCGACGGGCGTAAGGAGGTCAACGATAACGCGCGCCCTACACCCAACGGAAAGGGCTGCTACGACATCATCGTGCCGAAGTACAAGAAGCTTGTCGGGGGCAGAGTCAACGAAGGGCGTACAGACTACTATGTGCGCGGAACGTTCACGAAGTACAATCTTGACTTTGTCGAGGACGTGCTGCACATAGCGTCGCTCGGTTTCGACCAGCTCTCGGTGGAGCCGGTCTCGGCTCCGGCGGAGCTTCCCCACGCGATAACCGAGGACGATCTCCCCGCGATATTTGAGCAGTACGACAGGCTGTACGATATCATGGCGGAGCACGTCGAAAAGACCGGTAAGAAGCCGTTCAACTTCTTCCACTACATGATCGACCTTAACCAGGGACCCTGCGCGGTCAAGAGGCTGCGGGGGTGCGGCTGCGGCAACGAGTATGTCGCGGTTACGCCCGACGGGGATATTTACCCCTGTCATCAGTTTGTCGGTATTGACGAGTGGAAAATGGGCAATATATATACGGGCGACGTTGACCCGAAGATCGCGGATTACTTCGCAAAGACGCATATTTACAGCAAGAAGGGCTGTTCGGACTGCTGGGCGCGGTTCTACTGCTCCGGCGGCTGCAACGCGAACGGGTTCATTTACGAGGGCGACGTGAGAACGCCGTACAAGATACAGTGCGCGATGATGAAGAAGCGCGTGGAGTGCGGCATAGCGCTCGGAATAAAGCTTAACGAGGCGAAGGAGCGCTCGGGTGAGTGATATGCACCTGTCTTTCACGCTTTTTCACAAAACGCCGTTTTCCTTTTTCCTAAAAATGCCTCAATGTTAAAAAAACTGTCATATATTTTTCACATTCGGGGTATAGAATAGCATCAGAACAGGGAAAGAGACCCTAAGATATACATATCCCGCAATACGGGAGAAAGGATGTTGCTTTATGGAACAGAATTACAACGGTTACAACAATAACAATTACAACAGCAATAACAACTATACCGGCTATCAGGGACAGCCGCAGTATATAGACCCTGTACCCGTACAGCCGGCAAGGAAGTCCGGCAAGGGCAGGCTCGCCAAGGTCATCGCTCTTATCGCGGCGGTGGCGGTGGTAGGCGGCGGTGCCGGCTTCGGCGGAGCGTTCCTCGCTTCGAACATGATAAAGACTGCTTCGCCGGCTTCAACGGCAGCAGCGACCGACGGCGGTACTATAACGGCTTCCTACAACCTTGACGACGACAAGAAGTCCGACGACGGCGGCAGCAAAAACGGCGACGTATCAACAGCCCTCGCAGCTATCACGGCTTCCGAGACCGGAGATGTGTCAGCGGCTACATCGAGAGACACGAACGTCGTTCCTACGGGACCGAACGGCACATACACCGCCGACGAGCTTTATGAGGCGGTAAACGACACTATCGTGTTCATCAAGGTCTATGAGAACCAGAGCTATTCGAGCGGATACGACTACTACGACTATTACTTCGGCTACGGCGGAGGAAGCAGAGAGAAGGAAACGAACAGTGAGCCCGTATATGCCGGCTACGGCAGCGGTATCGTGTTCACAGAGGACGGATACATCCTCACCAACGCTCACATAGTTGATGACGGCGTGAAGTTCGTGGTCGAGGTAAACGACTATGACGATCCCGATACCAAGCACGAGTACGAGGCAACGGTTGTAGGCTCGGACAACTCCACCGATATCGCGGTGCTCAAGATCGAGCGTGACGAACCGTTCCGCGCGGCAAAGATCGGCAACAGCGACAGCCTTAAGGTAGGTCAGGATATCTGCGTTATAGGCAACCCCGGTATTACCGCAAAGATCCTGTTCGATCACACCCTCACCAAGGGTATAGTTTCCGGGCTCAATATCGAGTGCCTTGCTGATAACGGCTACAGCATAAGCCTTATCCAGACAGACGCGGCTATCAACTTCGGCAACTCCGGCGGCGGTATGTTCGATATGTACGGCAACGTTGTGGGCGTGGTGAACTCCAAGATCGTAGTCACCAACTATGAAGGTCTCGGGTTTGCGCTCACTATCAACGAGGCAAAGCCGATAATGGAAGATCTTCTCAACTACGGCTATGTCAAGAGCCGTCCGGTGCTCGGCGTTTCCACCGTTGAGCTCACCGAATACCGCGCACAGCTTTACGGCGCAAAGCTTTCCAAGGGACTTCTCATAACCGGTCTGAACGAGGGTGCTCCCGTCGAGAAAAGCGGACTTAAGGTAGCGGATATCGTCACAAAGATCAACGGCAAGAATGTTGAGTCTATTGCGGACGTACAGGCTATCATAGGCAAGCTCAGAGTCGGAGACAAGGTCACCGCTACGGTAGCGCGTGAGAACGGGCTCGGCGGAATGGACAGCGTTGAGATAGAGATAGAGCTTACCGAAAGCTCCGAGAACTGATAAATAGCAATACTTTGATGTAAGGCAGGCATCATACCCTCCGTTCCGGTTTCCGGGGCGGAGGGTTCGTTATGTCTGTCGTTTGCCACGTCGGTATGGTGGTAAATATGCCCTAAAAAATGTGTAATTTGGCAAATTTTGTGTAGAAAAAGCTATTTACTTGATAAAGAAAATATGATATAATATAAAAGCACCTGCGAATTGCCGGTATCAGGCGCGCAGATCCGCAGACGGCGCGGTGCCGTCGGTATGAAGGAGATGTACAGCTATGAAGTATCTGCTTTGTTACACCGAAAGATATGACGACGATAAGAACGTGAAGGTGGAGAGCGAGGATTTCGACGACTTCGCGGACGCTGTCGTGCGGTACACTCTTATGTGCGGCGGACGGGACAACGTTGCGCTTGCGGAAACGGAAAGCGCACGGATCATAAGCCAGTTCACACGTTCTCAGTGTGACGATAACAGCGGCTGCGTCCCTGCGGTATTCATTAAATGACCGCGCGGATATGACCCCGTAAAGCGGTCCCGGCAGGTAAAAATTACATATCTGTCGATGCACCCGGAAAACAGACAGGGGCATCAGAAAGGAAACAAGTTATGGAAACAAAAACAAGATCGGCCGATCCGACCGTTAAGGCGGGTACGGTGAAGAAAAGCTCGAACACGAGCTACATCAGAACGATAGTCGGCATGGGCGTCATGACCGCGATAGTGGTAGTGCTCCAGCTCCTTTCGTCCGTGATACACTTCGGTCCGTTCAGCATCACGCTCGCTCTTACGGCTATGATAGTCGGCGGCGCGGTGTACGGGATATGGGGCGGAGCGTGGCTCGGTCTCGTAATGGGACTTACGGTGCTTATAAGCGGTGACGCGGCGCCTTTCATGGTGCTGAGTCCGGTGGGAACGATACTTACCGTGCTGCTCAAGGGCGCTCTTGCGGGATTTGCTGCCGCTTGCATTTACAAGCTCATCGACGGCAAGAGCAGGTTCGGCGCGGTCATAGCGGCGGGTATCACAGCCCCGGTCGTCAATACGGGTATCTTCCTCATAGGCGTGTATGTGTTCTTCCTTGACGCTATAAGCTCGTGGGCAGACGCCGCGAACCTCCCTGTCGGAGAGTACATTTTCACCGGTCTTATCGGTCTCAACTTCCCCGTTGAGCTTATGGTGAACCTTGCGCTCAGCACAGTCACCGTAACTATCATCGGTATCGTCAAGAAGTCCATGGCGGAGCGTCAGTGACCGCACCGTAACACTGACATGATCGGCCTGCGATCCTGAAAGCCGAAAAAAACGCAGCCTCCCGACGGCGTATCCTGCCAGTGGAGGTTTTTGCGGTTTTATGAAAAGGATAATAGAATGGAATATTTTCTGAATACCGCACGCCAGCTTCCCGAGTTCCGCTCGGCGGAGTCGGCGGTAAGCGGTATGCCCGTTATGATAACGGGACTTTCCCATATCCACAAGGCTCACTTTCTTGCGGCTCTCTCAATGGAGAAGAGCGCCCCGGTCATCGTGATATGCGATACCGAGGGCGAGGGCGCAAGGCTCTGTGCGGATATCAACACCATGACCGGCGAGGAGACGGCGTTTTCCTTTCCGGCGAAGGATATTGTGCTCGGGGACGTTGACGCGGTATCGCGCGAGTACGAGCACAGACGCATCGGCATACTTTCGCGTATGCTGTCCGGTACCGCGAAGCTCGTCTGCGCCACCCCCGAAGCCGCGTCGCAGATAACTATCCCGCGCAGGATACTGAAAAAGCGCACTGTAACTATAAAGGCGGGCGACCGTATCTCTCTGCCCGCGATCACGTCCGCTCTGGTCGAAGCGGGCTATTCGCGCTGTGACCAGATAGAGGGCGTTTCCCAGTTCTCGGTGCGCGGCGCGATACTTGACGTTTACCCCGTGAATTTCGGCGCGCCGGTCAGGATAGAGCTCTGGGGCGACGATGTTGACACCGTATCGACCTTCGATGTGGAGTCCCAGCGCCGTATAGACACGATCAAGTCCGTGGACATCGCTCCTGCGCTCGAAACGCTGTTCCTCGACAACGAGCAGATCGCCGAGAAGCTCAGCGCCCTGCTCCCGAAGATCCGCGGCCGGAAAGCCGACGAGGTGAAGCAGCGCGTCCGCAATGACATAGAGAGCGTACGCGGCGGGGCAGCCTGCGTGAATACCGACCGCTATCTCCCGCTTTGCTACGACGAGGAAGAAACGCTGTTCGACTACGCGGAAAACGTGATCGTCTGCGAGAACACCGCATGCAGCGAGAGCTTCCGTTCCGCATACACCCAGCATACCGAGGACATAAAGCTGCTGTTCGAGGAGGGCGTTCTGTGCAAGGGGCTTGACCGCTACCTGCTGACCAAGACCGAGTACCAGACCGCCGTTGATACGCGGATAAGCATTTATCTCGACAACTTCATGCGCGGCGGGGATATCCGCCTCTCGAAGCTCATGAGCGTTTCGGCGGGACAGGTCGCGCCGTGGAGCGGTGAATACAGGGTGCTGCTCGACGAGATCAAGAACTACCTGAACGAGAATTTCAGCGTGATCGTCATGGCGGGTACGGAAAAGGCGGCGAAGGTGCTCGCGGAGGATCTTCGCGGCGACGGCATACCCTCCGACTTTTCCTCCGAGCCGAAAAAGCTGTATGCGAAGAGGGTGTATGTAACACCCGGCGTGCTAACGTCGGGCTACAGCTACCCCGAGGCGCGGCTCGCCTGCATTTCCCACACCTCGGTGACGATACAGACCCGTGAAGCTCCCAAGCGCAAGAAGGCAGAGATGATAAACTCGCTCAACGACATTTCGGTGGGCGATCTTGTGGTACACAACACCTATGGTATAGGTGTGTTCGACGGCGTTACGAAGCTCACGCAGGATCATATCAGCAAGGACTACATCAAGATAAAATACGCCGGCACCGACGTTCTGTATGTGCCGGTTACCCAGCTCGACCTTATCTCGCGGTACATCGGCGCGGGAGACGTGAACACGGTCAAGCTGTCGAAAATGAATTCAGACCAGTGGCAGAAGACCAAGACCAAGGCGAAGGCTGCCGCGAAGGAAATGGCGGCGGAGTTCATAGAGCTCTACTCCAAGCGCATGAAGACAAAAGGGTTTGCCTTCGACCCGGACGGCCCCGAGCAGTCGGAGTTCGAGAACCATTTCAGCTACGTCGAGACCGACGATCAGGTGCGCTGTATCAACGAGATCAAGCTCGACATGGAGAACGACAAGCCTATGGAGCGGCTTCTGTGCGGTGACGTCGGCTTCGGCAAGACCGAGGTGGCTCTTCGCGCGGCGTTCAAGTGCATTATGAGCGGGAAGCAGTGTGCTCTGCTCTGTCCCACCACCGTGCTCGCGTGGCAGCACTATCAGACCGTGCTGAAACGAATGGACGGGTTCGGGCTGGATATCGAGCTCCTGTCGCGTTTTCGCACGCCGAAGGAGATCAAGACCACGATAGAGCGCATGAAGCGCGGCTCGGTGGATATGGTGATCGGCACCCACCGCCTCGTGCAGGACGACATCGAGTTCAAGGATCTCGGACTTGTGATAATAGACGAGGAGCAGCGCTTCGGAGTTGCTCACAAGGACAAATTCAAGCAGATGTTTGCGGGTGTGGATATACTCACCCTCTCCGCGACCCCCATACCGCGCACCCTCAACATGGCGATGTCCGGTATCCGCGATATGAGCGTCATCGAGACCCCTCCGCAGGACAGACAGCCCGTGACCACCTACGTCATCGAGCATAACGACGGCGTTATTGCACAGGCTATCAATAAGGAGCTGCGCCGGGGCGGGCAGATATACTATATACACAACCGTATTGAGTCCATATTCCAGCGCGCCTCCGAGCTGCACAAGCTCGTCCCCGAGGTGCGGATAGGCATAGCACACGGGAAAATGGACGAGGACGAGCTGCTTGAAGTGTGGAGAAAGCTTCTCGAACACGAGATAGATATGCTCGTATGCACCACGCTTATCGAGACCGGCGTTGACGTGCCGAACTGCAACACCCTTATCATCGAGAACGCGGACTACATGGGGCTCGCACAGCTCCACCAGCTCAGAGGGCGCGTCGGGCGTACAAACCGCCGTGCGTTCGCGTACTTCACCTTCAAGCGGGGCAAGGAGCTCACCGAGACCGCGTCCAAGCGCCTTGAAGCGATACGCGAGTTCACGCGCTTCGGCTCGGGCTTCCGCATAGCTATGCGCGACCTCGAAATACGCGGGGCTGGCTCGATACTCGGAGCGTCCCAGTCCGGACACATGAGCGCGGTGGGGTACGATATGTACCTGAAGCTGCTCGACGAGGCGGTGAAGGAGCAGCGCGGCGAGGAACCCCAGAAGCAGGCGGAGTGCCTTGTGGACGTGAAGGTGGATGCGTATATCCCGGAGGACTATATCTCCAATCAGGCGCAGCGCATAAGCTGCTACAAGCGTATCGCGCTGATACGAAGCGACGACGACGCGTACGACGTGACCGACGAGCTCATAGACCGCTACGGCGAGATACCCGCGCCGGTGGAGGGGCTTATCGAGGTTGCGCAGATACGCAACAACGCCCAGAGCCTCGGCATAACGGAGATACTGCAGGGCAAGGACGGGCTCAGCTTCTACACGGAGAACCCGGATATGCAGCGCCTTGGTCGGCTCAACGCGGCAATGGACGGGCGTGTGAGCCTTGACCTCATGGGCAAGACCTGTTTCAGGATAATGCCCGAAAAGAACGAAAAACCGCTTGCGTTGATGAAGCGTATCATCGACGAACTCAGAGCGTGATATACAGGAGGAAACAGATATGAGCATTTCGGAAAAACTCGGCAGAGCTGCTGCGGAGATCGGAAGCGCGGCTGATGAAGCTTTCGACATGGCAAAGACAAAGTACGAGGAGAAGGTGACCCCGGAGAAGCGTGCCGAATACAAGGAAAAATTCGACAAGGGCATGAAGATCGTGGACGAGAAGATGACGGTGGTCGCGGACAAGATAGAAAGCGGCATAAAGGGCTTCGTTGACGGATTCAACTCCGGAAAAAGCGACAATAATGACAATAGCAAGGGTTGAGTGAATGTCGGTATTTGATATCTTCAAGAAGCTTGAACAGGAGCGTCCGCCGGCACCGGTGGGCGCCGTGGAGTTCGTGATCTGCGGGCTCGGAAACCCGGGTACACAGTACGAGAACACCCGCCACAACTGCGGGTTCATGGCGCTGGATACGCTGGCGGAGCAGCTTCACACAGAGGTGAAGAGACTGAAATTCAAGTCGCTCACCGCCGATGTGAACATAGGCGGGGTACACTGTCTTCTGATGAAGCCGACGACCTTCATGAACAACAGCGGCGAGGCGGTGGTGGAGGCGCTCAACTTCTACAAGCTCCCGCCGGAGAAGCTGCTGGTGATGTACGATGACATATCGCTCGACGTGGGGCGGCTTCGCATACGCAAGAAGGGCTCCGACGGCGGTCACAACGGCATCAAGAGCATAATCTACCTCACGGGGAGCGATACCTTCCCGCGTATAAAGATAGGTGTCGGCTCAAAACCGAGCCCGGAGTACGACCTTGCGTCGTGGGTGCTCGGAATGTTCCCGAAGGAGCAGGGCGAGCTGCTCGAAAAGGCATTCGGGAATGCGGCGGCGGCGGCGCAGCTCATAGTTGCGGGCAAGACCGATGAAGCGATGAACAAATACAACTCAAAGTAGAACGGTAGGAAAAATGGCTAACAAGCGTAAGAAAAACTACAGGCGGGAGACCGTCGATCTCGACAGGTCACAGGACAGGCTGGACGAGTATTCAAAACGGCACATCAGCGACGCTCTGATCGACGATATCCTTATGGATATAGACAGAATGGCGGAGCGCCGGGCGAAGAGGGAATCCGCGAACAGCACGGATACCGACTCAAAGGCCGTGCTCACGGAGTGGGAGATCTCGGATATTGTCCCGGAGAAGAAGAAGCAGGACAGCTCTCCGCGCAGGGAAGGTGCGCTTATATTCTCGGAATTTGGCGAGGATGACAGAGTCTTTGCGGAGGGAACGGAAGAGTCGGAGCTTTTCGCGCTGTCAGACGAACCCGAAGAGCATAAGTCCGTAGAGCATAAGCCCGTAGAGCATAAGCCCGTAGAGCATAAGCCCGAAGAGCAGAAGCCCGTAGAGCCTCAGCCCGAGGAGCAGCAGTCCGAGGAGTCGCAGCCCGTAGAGCAGGAGCTCGAAGTACAGGAATCCGAAGAGCCGCAGCCCGAAGAGCCGCAGCCCGAAGAGCCGCAGCCCGAAGAGCCGCAGCCCGAAGAGCAGCAACCCGAGGAGCCGCAGCCCGAAGAGTTGCAGCCCGCAGAGCAAGCTTCCGAAGAACCGCAGGCTCCGGACGAAGAGCCCGCCGCCGAAAGCATGGAGATATCTGAGGAAACAATCGAAGATGCGGAGATGCAGGCGGAGCTATCCGCTTCCATAATGGCGGCTATCGCGGAGAAGGCGAACAAGCCGGTGGAAAAACCTGCCGAAAAGCCAGCCGCGACCGAAAAGAAGAAAAAGGCTACAAAGAAGAAAACTCCCGAGATACAGCCGCTGAAACCCATTCTGAGCATAGCGAACATCGTATATACTGCGGTGGCGTTCGGGGTGATAACCGTTGCATTCCTGGCACTTCCGAGAGGTGACGTGTCAGAGACCGAGCAGCGCTCCCTCGCGGTGTTCCCCGAGTTCTCGTATGAGTCGCTGCTGAGCGGAGACTATACAAACGGCATAACCGACTATTTCAACGACAATATACCGTTCAGGGACGATCTGAAAAAGGTCGCGGCACAGCTCAGAAACCTGTACGGCGTGAACTATCAGGACGCGGAGATAATAGGCCCCGTCGCGGTAGTCACCGAGGAGGAGGAGCCCGTTCCCGCCGAGACCGTCATTACCACCGTTACGGCGACAGCTCCGCCGGAGACGACCCCTGCTGCAACGACGGCGGACAGGGACGTTACCACCGAGCCTGCGGCTACGACCGCGGAGACTACCGTCGCGACCACAACTGCCGCGACGACCACCGCCTCGACTGTCGTGACCACCAAGAATGTCAACGAGATAGCGGCGGGCGTTATCACCAACGGACAGGTCGTTACCAAGCTTTCCGACGGACACTGGTGGGCGATATCCCTGTTCGGCGGCGGCAAGGGAACTACCTACGCAAACGCGCTCAACCGCTTCAAGCAGGAGCTCGGCGACAGCGTGAACGTGTACAGTATGCCGATACCGACCGCGGGCGAATACTACCTCCCCGACACCTACTCACAGTACACCGCGAGCCACCACAAGAGCATCGAGTCCATTGACTCCCAGCTCTCCGGTGTTATCTCCGTACCCGGCGACATGGCGCTCTGGGAGCACATCGACGAGGATATTTACCTGCGCACCGATCACCACTGGCAGCCGCTCGGCGCTTACTACGCGGCGAAGTGCTTCGCGGAGACGGCGGGCGTGCCGTTCGCGGACATCTCCACCATGGAGCGCGTGGACATACCGGGGTACATGGGTACGATGTACGGCTTCACCGAGAGCGCAAATCTGCTCTCCGACCCGGAGGTGTTCACCTACTACAAGCCGAGCAACAGCTATACGACATACTATTATGACACGGCATACAATTACGACTACTCCTTCCCGTTCTTTATCCCGATGCCGGTGAACGGCTCCTACTCAACGTTCATGGGTGCAGACAACAAGATCGTCCGGATAAAGACCGACGCGGGTACGGGCCGCAAACTCGTGGTGTTCAAGGACAGCTACGGCAACGCGGAGATACCGTTCTACTTCGGCTCGTTCGACGAGGTGTATGTGTGTGACATAAGATACTTTGACCTTAACGCAGTGCAGTTCGTGAAGTTTACGGGTGCTACCGACCTGCTCTTTACCATGTGTACGTTCTCCGCTGTGGGAACCAACGCAAACGGACTTGAAACGATACTGAACAACCCGACCACGGAGATAATCGAAGGTGCAAACAGCTGATAAAAAAAGGATACTGCTCCTTGCCGCCGCTCTGACAGCGGTGACGCTCTCGTCGTGCAGCGACATAAGCCGACCGACGGTGAACGCGTACACCGCCGATACCGCGCTCACAGAGCCGGAGGAAGATGAGGAATACGAGGAACCGCCCGAGGACGATGATGACGGCGATGTGGAGCTTATCTTACCGGAGAACTTTGTGACCACGGGGGACGAGCCTGCTCCCGTTACTTCCGCGCAGACCACCACTGCAAAGAGCTCGACTACGTTCCCGATACAGACCACTTCTTTCGAGCCGCTCGTCATTTCCGAAACTACCACTGTACCGACGGCGGAGACAACTGCTGCCACAACAACAACGGAAGCGACCACTACCACCGCGGAGACTACGACTGCGGCGGCAACGGTCTCGGAGACTGCTGTGCAGACTGTTGTGGAACAGACGCAGATAGTTGCGGAAAGCGCGCCGATAAGCTACAACGTGATCGGCGATAACGGCATACTTGTATCCTATCAGGACGGGCATTACCGGGGTATAATGGCGTGCTTCGGCACCTACGGACTGTGCGAGCGGTGGGCGGCGGCGGTGAACGCGTTCGCGGCAAATCTTCCCGACGCGAAGGTCTATACCATGGCAGTGCCGATAGCGAGCGAGTTCTACACCCCGCAGAAGTTCTGGGATCAGGGCTTCACCGTGAGCCAGTACAACAAGTGCGAGCATATCCGTCAGAACCTTTCCGGAGCCACCTACATTGACGCGTACACGTCGCACTCACAGCATACCGGCGACAACATCAATTCCCGCACCGACCACCACTGGACGCCTCTCGGGGCGTACTACGCGGCGGAGCAGTTCGCGGCGGCGGCGGGTGTGGATTTCCCGTCGATAGAGGAATATACCCCCGTGTCCCGCAGCGGCTATGTGGGTTCGATGTACACCTACTCGAAGGACTACCACCTCTACAACGATGCGGAGACCTTCACGATGTACCTGTCCCCGAACGCCGACAGAATAAGCACCACTTATTATAATACCTACTTTGGCGGAGCTTACGCGGGCGACCTTTTCGTGACCCGCAACGCGAGCGCGTTCTACTGCTCGTTCCTCGGTTCGGACGACCGCATAACGCACG
>JAFZOA010000582.1 GCA_017550775.1 Ruminiclostridium sp.
GATAGCGGTCAAGCCCGCTACTCCGGCATCTGCGATCGTCCCGTACATCGGCAAGGCGGATATGGTGCTTGTTATGACGGTAGAGCCGGGCTACGGCGGACAGGGCTTTATCTCCGGCATGACGGACAAGATACGCGAGATACGCGCTCTTGACCCGGATAAGGATATCGAGGTGGACGGCGGGATAAACGGCGAGACAGTAAAGCTTGTCCGTGAAGCGGGAGCTAATGTTCTCGTGGCGGGGACATACCTTTTCCGCTCGGACGACATGACCGCCGCGGTAAAAAGCCTGCTCGGCTGAAATAACCTACACAAGCTCCGACATTATCCGCACGGCGTTCGCGGCGCATACCGGCGTACCGTGTTCGGTGATGTAGGCTATGTCAACGGGGTCATCGGAAAGCCCGCCGAATTCCTCTATCGTATGAGTGAGCCGGTCGGAGTCGCTGTCCGATACCTTTATAATAAGACAATAGCTCCCGTCAAGGGTATAAAGCGCAGACCTTCGCACCTTGCTGCGGACAGAGCGGCAGAGCCGTGCCGCGTCGTCGAGGGTATCTGTGCGGCACATAAGCTCCGCTGTCTTCCGCTCCGGCGCTGACGGCGGCAAAGGCTCGGTACCGAGGGTGGAGACGTACAGGACACAGCCCCCGTCGTCCGACGGGAACGCCTCAAGGAACAGCCGTTCGGCGCTGTGACCGGGGAACAGAGATATCTCCGAACGGAACTTTTTCAGGAACCCCGTAAGGCTGCGCTTGGATTCGGCGCTGTGCGAGCGGATATTCTCGCTTCTGAGCGAGTAGTCCTTCATGTCCTTCCTCGTGAGAGTGATCTTTACCGTGTTCCTGCTCAGTGTGTCATAGTGCATGACAAGCCCTCCCTATTCATAAATAAGTTTCTAAAAGGAATAAAATGTCAGATAATACGATTGAACTGCTGGACAAGTTTGACAGCGACATAAAGACCTATGAGACCACCGCTGTCAGAAAACAGCGAAAGTCGAAGTCCATATACGGCGACCAGCTCATCTGCCTTGCCGCGCTCGTTGGAATGAGCGTGTGGCAGAGCGGGCTCAGAGCTCTCATTATATGTCTCGGGTCTGTGCTGGTCTGCATACTGTCCGATATGATCTTCTGCCGCATGACGCGGAAAACATACAACCCGAGAGACCTCTCGACCATAGCCTCCGGACTTTGTATCGCGCTTATGATGCCCGCCTCCGTGAACTACGGCATAGTCGCGGGCGGTGCGCTTCTCGCGATCGCCGTCAAGCATATCTTCGGCGGCAAGGACAACTACATCTTCAACCCCACCTGCGTCGCGATCGCGTTTCTCATCATCTGCTTCCCGAACGATATGCTGATGTACCCCGTTGTCGGAAGCAAGCCGGAGCTCTGGGGAGACCCCGGAGTACAGCTCGCCTCGGGAACGGAGTTTTACCTGCTTAAGCTTGGTACCGCGCCCACGGTATCGTTTGAGAACCTTATGCTCGGCATAACCGCCGGGCCTATGGGGACTGTCCACCTGCTTGTGATCTCGGTCTGCGGTATCTGCCTTATGCTGCGCCGGTCGCTGTCCCCGCTGGTAACGCTGGTCGGGCTGGGCTCTTACTGCGCGCTCACCGCACTGTTCCCGGTATTTTCTAACATCGGAGACACGCTCGTACTTGAGCTTTCCGGCGGATACCTTCTGTTCGGCTTTGTGTTCCTTGCCGCCGACCCCCAGACGCTGCCGAAATCGGCGCTCGGGAAGATAGTGTGCGGTCTTGTCATAGGTATCGTTGGCTGTCTCTTCCGCCATTTCGGAAAGGTCGAGGGCTCCTTCATTTTTGTAATCCTCATAGCCAATGCCCTGTCGCTGCATCTCGACGAGGTGTGCAACGCTGCGGTGAGCGGCATAAAGCACGCTGTATCGTACATGAGCGGTAACATGGGAAGGTACGAGAGGCTGAGGGACTCCGCAGAGAACGAGCACAAGCCGAAGCTTACCGATACTATGGAAATTATTGTTCCACCGACGAACTACAATATGCCGCCGATAGACAATAAGGTCACAAAAATCAACCGCAAAAGATCCAATATTATTACAAGATACGCCGAAAATCTGCGTATCCGGCGCAAACGCGACGAGCTTGTGCGAAGGAAGCAGATACGCGAGGGCGAGAACAACTACATGAACGCTATGCGAAACATGATCGGGCGCAGACAGGAAAACACCCAGAAGCAGCCTGTCGGGGAGAAGAAGACCCTCATATCGCACATCATCAAGATCCCCATGAAGCGTTCACAGCAGAAGAACAACAAACAAGGTCAGTAATTTATGGAAAACAGGATAAATCTCCGGGACGGATTCATAAAACAGAATATGGTCTTCATGAGCGGAATGCTCATAGCCCCGGTAATTGCCTGCGCTACCACGCTCATGAAAAGCCTCGCGATATGCTTCGTTTTTTCGTTCGTATCGTTTGCGGCAATTCTGATATGCCGTTTTATTCCGAGAACAATTGTATATACTATCAGAGTCACGCTTTATACGATAGCCGCGGCGGTATGTTATATCCCCGCGTCCCTGCTTGCCACGCTTATCTTCGGTGATGAGGTCATCAAAGCGGCGGGCGTATATCTTCCGATACTGATAACCAACACGCTTATCCTCTCCAAGACCGAGACGCGCTTCTATCTTGAACCGCGCGGCAACATGGTGAAGGACGTGGTCGGCTTCATACTCGGCTTTGACTTCGCGTGTACGGCGGCGGGACTTGTGCGCGAGTATCTGTCCTCCGGGCGGATAGCCGGCACGGATGTTCCGGTGCTGTTCGAGATACCTGCCCTTGAGACCACCTTCGGCGGCTTCCTGTTCGTGGGTATCGGAGCCGGTCTGTTCCGCGCGGTGTACAACTACCGCAAGGCACGCGCCGCAGCCGCAGCAGAGGAAGACACTCTTGCCGGTTACGCGGAGGACGTGGGCGAGTTTCTGGTCGGAAAGCATTCCGGCGAGGACAAGGAGAAGATACGGATATACAAGGCGGCGGTCAAGCGCGCCATGAACGAGAACGACCTGCTTGAAATGGAGTTCCTGAACAACAGTGACGTGCTCGCGGCGTTCGAGGCGATAGTATCCGAGGGTCAGGAGCTTGTCTCCGGCGCAGCGGAGGTATCGTCGGACGCGGAAAATGCACCGGAAGAGGATACGGAGGGCGGCAATGGAAGTATTTCTTAACATCATTTCCGCGGCACTCGCGGCTATCTTCGTACAGAACCTCGTGCTCGAACGTGCGCTCGGAGCCAACGTACTGCTTTATGCGTCGCGCCGGAAGGAGCATATGCTCGGCTTTGCGGCGGCTATAACCTACACCACCACGATATCATCGCCGTTTATCTGGATGCTTGACACCCTGCTCGGCGAGGTCGGATGCTACAGCGTGATAATGCCGCTTCTGTATGTGCTCGTAATCGCGGTCATTTATATCGGTACGCTTGTGGTGATCTGGCGGTTCTTCCCCCAGTTCTTCCGCTCGCTGAAAAAGTACGTTCACCTCTCGGTGTTCAACTGTTCGGTCATAGGCGCGCTGTTCCTCTGCACACAGCAGGGCGGCGACATCTTCTCATATATCGGCTATGGGTTCGGAACGGGTATAGGCTTCCTCATTGCGGCGTATCTGCTTTACGCGGCTGTGGGGCGGCTCAATTCCTCCCTCGTACCGGCGGCGTTCAGAGGCTATCCTATAATGTTAGTATATGTCGGTATCCTGTCTCTTGCTCTTTATGCGTTCACGGGGTATTCGACATCTGCCGTATAGCGATTGTACCGCGAAGATTTTCCGTGTCTTTGTTCGGTATGATATGGTATTCTTTCCGGAAGGAGAATGGGTTTGGATAAACGCAGACATTACGGAAGAAAGATAAAAAGGACGAAAAATCTGTACCGCAGGAGAAAGACCGCGGGGCAGAAGGTGTTCGGCACGGTCATGCTGGTACTTGCGGTATCCGCGATAGCCTTTCTCGGCTTCTGCATCGGCAAGCCTTTGCTGGACTATATAGGAAGTATCGGCAAGGAGCCTCCCGCCGAGAAGTGGACCCCTGCCGCCTCGTATGCCGGACAGCAGGACGAAAAAGCTCCGCTCGAAAGCGGCTTCGATGTTTCCGGAGCGGCCTCTGAGGTATCCGACGAGTCCGAAAGCGGCTCCGTGAGCGATGTACCCGGAAGCACCGTTCCCGTGTCCGATGACGTGCGGCAGACGGTAGAGACCAACCAGCCGCACTCCACCACCGCCGATACCGGAGCCGAGACCGTGCTCACGATACCGTCGGACAGCACTCTTGTCTCGGCCGAAGCCCCCGCGAGTGCGCTCTCCAACCGCGCATCCCTCGCCGCAGTGCTTGCAAAGGCGAAGTCGGGCGGGTTCAATGCCGTGGTGGTACAGCTTAAAGACCGGAACGGCTGTCTGCACTACAAGAGCGGCATAGCCGGCGTTGCGGACAGCGTGGTCGATGAAGGAAGCATGACCCTTGACGAGATAATTTCGGTATTCGCCGAGAACGGCATGATACCGATAGCGGAGATCGCCGTGCTGTCGGACGACAAGGGCTGTATGCTGTTCCCGGACATGAGCTTCAAGTGCAAGGACGACCCGGTAATGTCGTGGCTCCAGGGCGGTGTAAGGCGCTGGGCAAACCACGAGAGCGACGCTGCCCGCGAGTACTTCGTGAAGGTGACGACAGAGCTGACGGGATCGGGTTTTGAGCATATCCTGCTGACGGACGTGGTATTCCCCGATCTCCAGTATTACGATGCGGAGTACGTCCCGGGCAGGTATTTCGAGGCGGACAGATACAGGATGCTTTACAACGTTATCAACACGGGAAGCATGATCGAAATGAAGGCATCAGACGTGACGGGCGAGACCTTCGGGCTTACGGCGGAGTGCCTTAACGATACCTCCCGGCTCCGTGAAAACAAGGTGGCTCTGGTGATAAACAGGAGCGACCTTCCGACCGACGCGGGCTATCCCGCGGATGCAAAAACTCTGGTCGAGACGATCCTTTCCCTTGCGGAGAAGAAGGTCGGCGGGCTTGAGATAGTCCCGGTCATAGACGGCTCCGGCTTTGACGACGCGGAGAAAGCGAAGATGACCGGTGCGCTCTCTGCGCTCGGCTATGAGAGCTACATCGTAAGGTAAGGCGGGTTTCCCGCACAGCCGAAAAAGCGTATCTTTCCCTGTCGGGCTAAATTTCTGCAAATTTTGCTTGCAATTGCTGATAAAATATAGTATAATATATTGGTAAATTCAACCGGACAAAAGAAAGGACATAAAAAATGGATATTCTGACAACTTCTGTATTAATGGCAACAACGACCGCCGACCCCACCGGCGGAAGCAGCTGGACATCACTCCTCATTACCGCGATACCTATGGTGCTCCTCATAGGCGTATTCTATTTCCTGCTCATTCGCCCCGAGAAAAAGCGTGCCAAGAAGGAAAAGGAAATGCGCGCGAACCTTCAGGTGGCGGACGAGGTAGTTACTATCGGAGGTATCATCGGACGCGTACTGAGCATACAGGAGGAGACCGTCGTAGTTGAGACCGGAAGCGACCGCAACCGTATCCGTGTTCTCAAGACCGCTATCGCCGAGAACCGTACCGCTCACGACGACGTAGAAACGGTGACCATAAAGAAATAATGCTGTTCAGGCAGATAAACGACCCCTTCCGGCATACGGAAAGGGGTTTCGTTGTATATCGGTACACTTGCCGTCACAGGCGAAGCTGCCCGTATTATATATGGTCACGAGATCTGCCGGATAAATGAATGTTTGGTGAAATGTGTTGACATTTCCGGCAGAATTTGCTACACTTAATGTGTATTATCGGTTTTGCCGGTGAGACAAATACCGGAAAAACAGCGGAACACATTACCTCCGCTGTAATGAAAAAAGGAATGATGCGGATATATGAATATCATAAAGAAGTTGCTGCAAAGCGTGCGCGAGTTCAAGGGTGTTTCGCTGCTAACGCCGCTTTTCATGGTAGGCGAGGTCGTCATGGAGGTAATTATCCCCCTGCTTATGGCGAAGCTTGTGGACGACGGTATAAGCGGCAATAACGGCGATGGCGACATGAGCGTTATCCTGCTTATCGGCGGAGCGCTCGCGGTATGCTGTCTCATATCGCTCGCGTTCGGTTTCGCGGGAGCCAGGACCGGAGCCAAAGCGGCAATGGGATTTGCCCGCAACCTGCGTAAGGATATGTACTACCGGATACAGGGCTTTTCGTTCTCGAACATCGACAAGTTCTCCACCGCGAGCCTTGTCACCCGCCTTACAAGCGACGTTACGAGAGTTCAGGATGCGTACCAGATGATACTGCGAATAGCGGTCAGAGCGCCGATAATGATGATCTTCTCGCTGATAATGGCGTTTGTCATCAATGTTGAGCTGTCGCTTGTATTCGTATCGGTAATTCCGATACTTGCGATAGGTATGATACTTATAATGCGCACGGCTCACCCGGTATTCGAGCGCGTTTTCAAGCGCTATGACGACCTCAACAATGTCGTGCAGGAGAACGTGAGTGGAATGCGCGTTGTAAAGGCATTCGTGCGCGAGGAATATGAGATACAGAAGTTCCGGAAGATCTCCGGCGACATCTACAACGACTTCTCCTTTGCGGAGAAGGTGCTCGCGTTCAACAACCCGCTGATGCAGTTCTGTGCTTACGGCGGTATGATCGCGATATCCTGGATAGGCGCGAACCTTATCGTAATCGACGGAACGCTCACCACCGGCGAGCTCATGAGCATGACCACCTATGCGATGCAGATACTCATGAACCTGATGATGCTCTCGATGATCTTCGTCATGGTCACAATGTCGCGTGCGTCGGCACAGCGTATCTGCGAGGTGCTCAATGAGGAAAGCGACATAACCGATCCGGCTTCTCCCGCGGGCGAGGTCGCGGACGGCTCGATAGAGTTCAGAAATGTGAGGTTCGAATATAAGAAGGGAAGCGGCAAGTACGCCCTCTCGGACATCGACCTTAGCATAAAGTCCGGTGAGACCGTCGGCATAATCGGCGGTACCGGCTCGTCCAAGTCCACACTCGTCCAGCTGATACCGAGACTGTATGACGTGAGTGAGGGAAGCGTGCTGGTCGGCGGAAAGGACGTGCGCGAGTACGACATAGAGACCCTTCGTGACGCGGTGGCAATGGTGCTCCAGAAGAACACGCTGTTCTCCGGCACTATCAAGGACAATCTGCAATGGGGCAAGCTTGACGCTACCGACGAGGAAATGATCGAAGCGTGCAGGCTTGCGCAGGCGGATCCGTTCATACAGGAGTTCCCCGACAAGTACGACACTTACATAGAGCAGGACGGCACCAACGTCTCCGGCGGTCAGAAGCAGAGACTCTGTATCGCCCGTGCTCTCATGAAGCACCCGAAGATACTCATTCTCGATGATTCCACAAGTGCGGTGGACACGGCGACCGACGCGAAGATACGCAAGGCGTTCCGCGAGAAGATCCCCAACACCACCAAGCTTATAATTGCCCAGCGTATCTCGTCTGTCATGGACGCGGACAAGATAATCGTGCTTGACGGCGGAAAGGTCATGAACGTCGGAACGCACGACGAACTCATGGAGACCAGCCCGATCTACCGCGAGGTATACGAGTCCCAGCAGAGGGGAAGCGAAAGCGTGGACGAGGTATCCGCGACTCTTGAGAAAGGAAGTGAGGGTTAATGCCTGCAAGAAGGAGAAAACCTGCGGCGGGTACGCAGACCATGATGCTCAAGCGCGGTCCCGGCGGTCCGAGAGCGGTGGGCGGCGGCGGAAAGCTCGACCCTCAGACCCTGAAACGCCTTCTCGGGTATGTGTTCAAGGGGTATAAGCTCCGGTTCTTTTTCGTGTTCATCTGCATAGTTATCAACGCGCTCGCGGGTGTAGCCGCGTCGCTGTTCCTGAAGATACTGATAAACGACCATATCACGCCGATGCTTGAACTGCGGCAGCAGGGCGGTACTCCCGACCTCACTCCGCTGATCGGGGTTCTTGTGGTAATGGGCTGCATATATCTCGTGGGCATGATCTGCGCGTTTTTGCAGCAGCGCCTCATGGTCAACATTTCCCAGGGTGTGCAGAAGTCCATACGCGACGAGATGTTCGAGAAGATGCAGCGGCTCCCGATAAGCTACTTTGACCGCAACACCCACGGTGACATTATGAGCCACTACACCAACGACATCGACACTCTGCGTCAGATGCTCTCCCAGAGCATACCGCAGGCGTTCTCATCGGTGATAACGATAGTTGCCGTGTTCATTTCGATGTGCATACTGAGTCTCCCGCTTACCGGCTTCATCGTTGTATCGCTGATCGTGATGATGATGATAACCGGACGCATCGCGGGCAAGAGCGGAAAGTTCTTTGTCGCGCAGCAGACCTCTATCGCGGAAGTCAACGGCTACATCGAGGAAATGATAAACGGACAGAAGGTCGTCAAGGTCTTCAACCACGAGAAACCCGCCGAGCAGGCGTTTGACGAGCTCAACGACGAGCTTTACAACAACGCGCGTGAGGCGAACGGCTTTGCCAACATTCTCGGACCGATAAACAACAACCTCGGTCATCTCCAGTACGCGCTTATCGCGGTACTCGGCGGCGTGCTTGCGATATACCACGTCGGCGGGCTGCTGCTCGGAGACATTGCCGCGTTCTTACAGCTCTCCCGCAGCTTCACCATGCCGATAAACCAGATAGTTCAGCAGTTCAACTTCATTATCATGGCGCTTGCCGGTGCAAAGCGCATCTTCGCGCTTATCGACGAGACCCCCGAGGTTGACGACGGCTATGTTACTCTCGTCAACGCGAAGAAGGATGCGAACGGCGAGATCATCGAGACCGCGGAGCACACCGGAATGTGGGCTTGGAAGCACCCCCACGGCACCGGCGATGTCACCTACACCCCGCTTCAGGGCGACGTGCGTATGTCCGAGGTTGACTTCGGCTATGTCGAGGACAAGATAGTCCTGCACGATGTCACGCTCTTTGCCGAGCCGGGTCAGAAGATTGCGTTTGTCGGTTCCACGGGCGCGGGCAAGACCACGATCACCAACCTTATCAACCGCTTCTACGACATCGCGGACGGAAAGATACGCTACGACGGCATAAACATCAACAAGATAAAGAAAGCCGACCTGCGGCGCTCGCTCGGAATGGTATTACAGGCGACCAACCTGTTCACCGGCACGGTCAAGGAGAATATCCGCTACGGCAAGCTTGACGCGACGGACGAGGAAATTGTGGCGGCGGCAAAGCTTGCGAACGCGGACGACTTTATCCGCCGTTTGCCGCAGGGCTACGACACCATGCTTACCGAGAACGGTGCCCAGCTCTCACAGGGTCAGCGCCAGCTCATTGCCATTGCGCGTGCGGCGATCGCGGATCCACCGGTAATGATACTTGACGAGGCAACGTCGAGCATAGATACCCGTACCGAGGAGATAGTCTCTAAGGGCATGGACAGTCTTATGAACGGCAGAACGGTGTTCGTCATCGCGCACCGCCTCTCCACTATAAAGAACTCCGATGTTATCATGGTTCTCGAACAGGGTCGCATCATCGAGCGCGGCAATCACGACAAGCTCATCTCCGAGAAGGGCAGATATTATCGTCTCTATACCGGCGCATTTGAGTAATGCAGGGCTCCGTCCCTTGACCCCGCGGGGGCTATTCGCCCCCGGTCCCCTTGCGCCGGCGGATTTGCGCAGCAATATCATAGACGCATGGAGCTATACCGTAACACGGAACTTTTATGATTTGCAAAAAAACGTAAATACAGTCTTTATCGACAGACATGGCTTCTCCGTTACCGGCGAAGCTTTTGTTTGTCAAAAATTATCATTGACTAACCCGGACCGGCATATTATAATAGAAAAGACCGGGTACAAGACAATACAAAAAAGGACGGGGAAATATCATAGATATCGCACTGTTTATACTTAATAACATTCTGCTCGGTGTCGGGCTTGCAATGGACGCTTTCTCCGTGTCCCTCGCGAACGGACTTAACGAGCCGAACATGAAGCGCGGAAAGTTCTTCCTTATCGCGGGTACCTTCGCGGTATTCCAGGGTCTCATGCCGATGCTGGGCTGGATCTGCGTACATACGATAGTCACGGTTTTCAGCTCGTTTGAGAGCTTCATACCGTGGATAGCACTCTCACTGTTGCTTTTCATCGGCGTGAAGATGATATTCGACAGCATTTCCGGCAAGGAGGAAGGCGGGGAACCTGTGGGAGTCGGCTTCGCCGGGCTGATGATACAGGGCGTAGCGACCTCCATAGACGCGCTTTCCGTCGGCTTCACCATTGCCGAGTACGACCTTCCGGCAGCGGTGACAGCCGCGCTGATAATAGCCGCGGTAACCTTTGTGATCTGCGCGGCGGGACTTGAACTCGGGCGAAAGTTCGGCACGAAGCTTGCCGGCAAGGCACAGATACTCGGCGGAGTTATCCTCATCGGCATAGGCCTCGAGATCTTTTTAACAGGCATATTTTTCAAATGATCGCCATTATGTAACAGAACACCCCCTGTAGGAACCAGGGGGTGTTCGCTTTGATATAATGTTACTTTTTCCCGAACAGCTTATGCTTTTTCTCCTTCGGGTCTGCCGCTAAGCGGATATTCCTTATCCTGTCATAGCGTTTGAGACGCGCCTCATTCTCCTTAACGAGCTTCTTGTCCACGGACTTGTCGAAGAAGCAGGAATTAATGAAGTTCAAGGTAGGCTCTTTGAACGCGCCGAGTCCGAGATCCTTGTATTCCGCGCGGTTCATTACCGCCTCGACTTCTCCTATGAAGCGGTTGAGGTCACGCATCATCTGCTCACAGTCGCGGTTCAGGATATCGAAATGGGTCTTGTACGCCCCGGTATAGTCTATGTTATACTCGATAGAGCCGCCGGACGCGATCTGACAGGTCGTGTGCTCGAACAGTGCGAGTATCAGCTCGGGGTACTTGCGGTTGTAGATACCAACCCAGTTCGTGAGCGTCTTCTGCTGGTCGGGCTTGTTCACGAGGTCGTTGAGCTCGAAGATCATCGAAAGATCTCTGTTCGCGCCGAGAATGTCGACGTACCGCTGGAACAGCGATATGATCTCGACGTTGTTGAGCTCCGGACAGTCCTCGATGCAGTGCGAAAGGTCTGTCACGAGCTTCCGGTCGTCCGCCATTTTCGCAATGCTGACCTCATTGAAGCCGGACACGATGCCCGGGATAAAGCAGCTGCTGTGGAAGTAGTCGTACACGCCGTTCCCGAGGTCTCCGGGAGTGCTTACGATGCTGGATCTTAGCTCCTGCATCACGGCGAACTTGCGCGTCATGCCCGCGTCGTTGATCTTCGCGGCTACCGGCTCCTTGAAGCTACCGAGGAACGCCGACGCGTAAAGGTCGTACTCGCTCTTTTTGTCGAGCGACATTTCTTCATAGAAGCGGTCGGTAATGCTGATAGTGTGTTTAAGCGCCGAGAACAGCTTTCCCGTGTCGTTTCCCGCAGTAGCCGAGGCGATGTACCCGCCGACTATCTTCTGATACACGGCGGCGTTCCTGCTGTTGTTGTCTCTGCGGTACAGGAAGCCCACATATATATAGACGATGTAATCGAATATGTCCGCCGCAAGCTCTGAGCCCTCGTATTCATACGAGAAGATCTTGTCGTATATGGTACTGTCGCCGGCGGAGAGGGTATAGATCAGCACGAACGACCATATCCGCTGCGCCTGGCGCTTGTCGTCCTCGCCGAAGGAGGGATAGTGCTTGTTTATGACCGAGAATATCTCGATGCTCGGCGCATATCCCCCCGCCTTGCAGTTCTCGATCTCGCGCTCCCAGTATCCGTTTATGCGGTTGAGGAACTTCGCCTTGTTGTCAACGATGTCGTAGAAGTCGTAGAACGAGGCTATTATCCTGCACGCGATCTCCGGCGGAAGGTCGTCGTCCGCGGAGCCGGAGAGGAACTTCCACATGAAGTATATCTCGTTTATCTTTTCGAGGTTGAAGCGGTCATACGGGTCGACCTTCGGCAGGATATCGTCGAAGTACTCATTGAGGGTGGGGTTGTTGTAGGAGAGGATATTGCTCATTACCGTGCGGATGAGCTCATAGTACTGCTTGACCGTTGAGGGCTCGAAACCGCTCACATACGGCTTGTCACCGGTGAGGTCGAAGCAGTAGGCGCTGTTGACGAACTGCTTGCTTAAGTTTATGCCGCAGACGAAGTAGATGCTTATATCCTCATACGCGTAGGTGTCGGTAACATGGGTCATGAACCCCATTTTCTTCCTGTACTCTGCGGGGAACGCGGGCGTGAGAATGTTCATAAGCCGTATCGCGTTGAAGGATATCTCCTTTGGCGAGCCGGGAAGAGCCACGAAGATCGAGTAGTTGTTCTCCGCCGCGAGGAATATGGCGAGTATGAACTGAGCGAAAATGTCGCTCTTGAAGAACTTGCTTATTGCGGCGGTATTGTATTCGCGGTCTCTGCACGGAAGGAAGCTGTAATCCACCGCGGGCAGAGTTTCGCTGTCGGGACGCCTGAAATCCTCGGAGCGCGTATTCATGAACATAGCAGGGCTGAACGGGCAGATATGGTCGTAAAGCAGAGCGTTGCTCTCGCCCTCGGTCAGCACGAGTGTATGCGCGATAGAGGAGTTCCTTCCGACATAGTCGTACTCAAACGAAATAGCGGACTGTATAAAACACTGCTTGTATTCCTTGTAGTAGTGGCAGAACTTTATGGGGTGCTCGTCGCCCGATATGAAGGAGTAATTGTTGTAATTGCTCAGCTCATCGTCCGACATGACGTTGTAGAATTCCGGAGTTGAGGCAAGCGTCTTGTATCCCGCGCCGGAAGCACCGCCGGCAGAGCTTCCGAACAGATGCTGGTATGCCATAGTATATCTCTCCCTTCAGGTTTATCGTCAAAATGTGAGTTTACCACCGGTCGTGCGTCAGCTTTGACCGGTCATTACTGCTTTGAGAACAGCTTTCTGAAAAGCCCGCCTCCGCCATTTGAGGTCTGGGGCTTTTCCTCCGGCGGCTGGTCTGAGATTATTCCGAGCTGTGACAGTATCCATAAGAACGGCTCTTCAACGCGTATCTCCTGCGGAATGCCGTTCATTATCTTCTTGCGGTCGATGCCGTCAACATTCACGGTCTCTGTGGGGCCGCCGAGCGCGGATACCGCGAAGTATTTGACGTTGTTGAACATGAAGTCAACGTTTTTGCGGAACAGAGGCGCTGTTATCCCGAAGAAGTTATGCACCTCGCCGTTGATAGTCTCCACCTGCGCCGCATCCAGCCAGCCCTTGTGCTCGCACTGCTTGTATATGCTGCTGTCAGAGCTGAAATAGCGCTGTGTCGATTCGGTGGATTTGAGCAGGTCGCTCTTGGTGAGCACGATAGCGGTGGGTTTGTCCTTGAAGTCGATATCCTGCGTGAAGAAGGACTCAAGTATCTTTACCGCGTCGCCGCGCCCGATGATATAGTCCGCGCCGGCGTTGCTGTTGAGTGCGGCAAGCCTCTGCGCCGCGCCGGTCTGCATGGGATCCACCATGTATATGAACGCGTCGGCGTATTTGAGGTGACGCGCTCTTGTGTTGACATAGTCCGCATTCTTGATGCCGTCGCCCGCCACGTCGTAGAACGTGAGGGTCACGGTCTTGTCGGCGACATTATCACCGTTCACCCTGTTGATGCCCATTCGCAGCTCATAGATCAGCGGCTCAACCACCTCGTTGACATGGGTATGTTCCGGGAGCAGCCCCTCCTTGTACATCGGGGTGAAGTAGTAGGTGTCGTATTTGTCGGAGACCGCGCTTGTGAGCGGCATCAGCATGGACTTGAACCCGTCGTCGAGGAACATGAGGCGGTTGATGAGCGTGGTCATATAGACCGTCTTTCCGACGGCGGTATCTCCCGCGAAAGCTATGGTATAGCTTTTGGTGAAGCCCGCCGATTTCGGAAGGTCGTTGTGACAGAACGGACAGAGCCTCTTCTCCGATTCGTTGCCGAACTCGTCCACCACCGAGTACATCACGCCGTCGCGGTATTCTATCGGCTCACCGCCGAGCGCGAGCCCGATGTACTCGTCTCCCGTCATGCCGCCGTTCGGCGCTATGACCGGGAACCGTCTCGGAGCCTGTCTCCCGAACTGTCTGTAATAGTCGGCGAGGTTTTTGTCAACTATGCTGTCCTCGCGAAGCGTGCGCTCGCCCGTCTGGGGGTGTACCGCATAATGCTTTGGCGCGGATGCACGGAAATGTACGTCACCCGGCTCGAAGCTCTTGAAGCAGTACGGGCATTTTATAGTAAACACGGTGGGCGAAGCCACCTCGGGCTTTTTCCTTGTTACCAGCAAATCTTATCTTCCTTTCATTCTACCGTATTTTGAAGCTCTTCGGCTTGTCGTTGTTTATTATTCCGAGCTCCGACAGCATCCACAGGAACGACGCTTCCACCGTTCCGCACTCGTGGATATCGGCGGTGCCGTCCGTGTGCATATCGAAGAACGACTTTGCGAGGAAGCTCATCGTGGTCTGCGGCGAGAACAGCGCGGATATGGTGGAGCTGTACGCCGGGAGCTTCGCGTTCAGTATCGTCTGGGCTTTTCCGGCTATCTTGGTGTAGTACGAGGTCGGGAAGGACTTTTCTATGTGCCGGGAAACGCTCTCCTTAACGAGCGACAGCCATTTTCTCTCGCCCATAGCCGCTTTGTCCGCCTTGGTGTACAGTATCGCGGTCGGTATCTCCACGGCCGACGCTCCGAACAGCCTCCTGAACGTATCGGTGAGATACCCGAGCCACGGTTCATAAGCGGGGTCGTCCTGACCCATCATTTCGGAAACGTCCGAGATGAAAATGAACCCGCTCGCCTGCGCTATCGCCGTGTACGCCACCATAGGGTAACGGTCGCACAGATCCTTGTCGATGTTGTAGATATAGAACAGTGCCTTGTTGTAGGCTATGCTGTTTCCTTTCCATTCTTCCGAAAGCGCGGCACCAGTCCTGCTGAATTCGTACACCAGCGGCGTTACGGTCGCCATAGCCTCCGGGACGGTCTTCTCGACGTACAGCGGCTCCTCGTACTGCTCATAGAACGTCTGCGCGGATTTGAAATCCGCCGGTATGAAGCTTGATCCGAAGGCCGAGAGCATCTTCCGGTTGAGCCGGTGCAGCACCGAAGCGATGTAGAAGCTGCGCTCCGTGTCCTCCGCACCGATCACCACCAACGAAAACGGCTTCAGTCGTCCTGCCGCCGCAGGCAGGGGGTTGCAGCAGTTCGGACAGAAGCGCGAGTAGGTCACGTCCCCCGACTCGGTCAGCGCCGCGAATGCGTCAAGCCCGTCGTTGCCGCGCTTCTGGAACAGCACCGGCATTCTCCTGCTCCCGACGGTCTCTATGTTCATGAAGTGTTTGAGGTAGTCGGCGTATTCCGGGTATATCTCCTCGGTGAAGTTCCGGTAGTCGGCGAACATCGCCCTGAAATTCTGGTA
>JAFZOA010000583.1 GCA_017550775.1 Ruminiclostridium sp.
CACCTGACGGTAGGGTTAAGGTCGGAAATAATACTTACTCACCCGATACCGAGATGATCTCTTTGTGGGATATCAATGATGAGATAGCAGAACAGTTGCTTGCTCTGAAAAACCTCAGATCTATCACGTTTTACCGTATAAACGACATAAGTTCCGTGAAAAAGCTTGCTCCTCTTGAGAGCCTTTCAGAAATAACTCTGTACGAATGCTATGACCTTAACGATATCAGTGCGATAAACTCGTTGAATAATCTGAAAAAAGTTGAGGTAAGCTGCAGCGACCCGACACAGATAAGCAAGCTCGGAAAATACGATGATCTGACTGTTGTACTTCAGATCAAGGATATTACTCCCCAGACCATAAGTGTGCTTGCGAGCTGCGGTAACCTTACCGGAGTAAAACAGAAAGGCGGGTATGATGACAGGCTTTCAAATTCGCAGGTAGAATTGCTGACAACATTGACTCAACTAAAGAAGCTATACATTGACACCACGGCAGATAAACTCACTGATTTAAACTGTATGTCTTCGTTGAATGATCTCAAAGAGCTGGAAGTACATTTGTCGAGATATTATGACAGCCCGAAACAGGATATCAGTACGGTTATGAGTATGTCGGGTCTTGAGTATCTGGATATAAGCGGACATTTCGATTTCCCGACAAATATAGGTTCGCTGAAAAAACTTAAGCACCTCAGGATCACCAGTTCAGTAGATGACCATGATGATTTCAGCGCTATCGGTTTATTGACCGATCTTGAATATCTGGAGTTTGATGCTAATTATAAAGATGTAGATTATTCTTTTCTGTCAGGGTTGAAGAATTTGAAGTCCTTGACGATAGACGGTACCTCCGCCAATAAACTGACTCCATTGACATCACTGACAAATCTTGAAAGTCTTAGTTTGACCGGTGCTTTAAAGCGTGACTACAATGATGGTATAGATTTGTTGAAACCGCTTGCGCAGCTTAAAAATCTTAAAAGTGTGGATATTTATATTTCCGGCAGCAGCGGAGATACGAACAGTAACGGCTGGACAAGTAGATTTTATGCTCCTTTGGGAGAAATAAAAAGCTTGACCTCATTGACTATTACGGATACGGGTATGGCAGATGTCGATCTGAGCTTTATATCCGGATTAGGGAATTGGTTCTCGGATTTACGATTTAGAAATATGAACATAACTGATTTGAGTTTTCTGTCGGGAAAGAGTGTTTTAAATCTGGAGTTTTATGACACTAAAATACCAACAGATATAACTCCTATTCTTGAAATGGATTGGATAACTTGTTTCATCACTCGCAATTCCGGTTTTTCCGATGAAGATATCAACAGGATAAAAGAGAAATTCCCCAATTGCTATTTCATGACATAATAAAACCGACCGGCGGACCTCCTGATCCGCCGGTTATTTCTGTTATTCGTCATCAGCATTCATGCGAGAAGAACTCGTTTATGCTTTCGAGCACCTTCCCGTCCTTCGGGATAAACCCGAACCCGCGCAGGCGGTAAAGTTGGCGCTCGTCATCTATCGCGAAAACTGCGCGGTCGATGCCGCGGATATTAGCGTAGGCGAGCACAGAACGGCAAAGTCCGTCATAGTACAGCTCCTTCTCGCTTTCGAGTGCAGATATCAGAAGGTCGCCGTCGTCCGTGAGCTGAGAAGTGATGCTCCCGACGTGCCGCCCGTCCTCCTCCATGTTGAACACGAGCTTATCCGTAATCGAAGGGTCTCTCAGAATTGTCACCATATCAGCGCTTGCCTCCTGTCCGGCGTTTCTTTGTGCCGCCGTAGACCGTGCCGGCAGAGACTCCCATTGCGTTGCGAAGAGCCTGCATTTCCTGCTTGCTTAAGTCTCTGTACTCGCCGGGGCGCATCATTCCGAGCTTCACGCCGCCGATGTTCACGCGTCTGAGGCGCTTGACGGTGAGCCCCGTCGCTTCGCACATACGGCGTATCTGGCGGTTCTTTCCCTCGTAAATGGTCATTTCGAGTACAGTGCGGTCTGGCTCCTCCGTAATGACGTTCACGATGCAGGGCGAGGTCATCACATTGTCGCCGATGTCAACACCGGTCATGAGCACGTTTATCGTGTCCTCGGAGACCTTCTCCGCAACGGTAACGCGGTATGTCTTGGAAACGTGCTTTCGCGGGTGCATTATGTCGTTGGCGAAGTTCCCGTCGTTCGTCAGCAGCAGCAGCCCTTCCGAGTCCCTGTCCAGCCGTCCGATAGGGTAGACTCTCTCCTCGATGCCTTCAAGCAGGTCGGTTATGCTTTTTCTCCCCTGTTCGTCGCTCATGGTAGTAACATAGCCGCGCGGCTTGTACAGCTTTATGTAGCGCAGGGGTATTCCCCCCGCCTTGATGCGCTCGCCGCCGACGGTGATTATGTCGGCTTTCGGGTCGGCCTTGTCGCCGAGGGAAACGGGGTGACCGTTGACCTTGACGAGCCCGTCCGCGATGAGCTGTTCCGCTGTGCGCCGCGAGCAGTAGCCGCTGTCGGCGATTATCTTCTGTATGCGTATCTTTTCCATATCTATCCACCTGCGGCGGTACTTAACTTCGCCGCTATATTCAGTTTGCCTTTATGCTCCCGCCGGAGAATAGCTCTATGAAGAACCCGAAGCCTCCACGGTTGGGAAGCCTTCTCTCCACCGTCTCAAACGCGGTCATCGGGACGCGCTTCAACAGCTTCCCGTCCAGACAGATATCCGCGTAACCGAGGATATCCCCCTTTTCCACCCGCGCATAGATGAACTCCGGCACGCTGTACCGCACGGAAAGGCTCCTGCGCTCCGGGTCGGTAAAGCCCATTGTCACGTTCTCCGCGGGTACGATGCTCACGCTGTCGGTCATGCCGCCCACCACTTCCGCTGAGAACGCGTTTATCCGCACGTCGCAGGGGGTGAGCCGCTCAAACCCGAGGTCGAGCAGCTTTATGTGGTCGTTCCAGTCGTCCGGCGCGTTGAGCGTCACCGCAATCACCGTGCAGCCGTCACGCTCCGCCGCCGATACCAGACAGCGTCGCGCGTTGTCCGTGAAGCCGGTCTTTACGCCGATGCAGCCGTCGTACAGTCCGAGCAGCTTGTTCGAGTTGTACAGCGTGCGCGGCGCGGGAGGGTCGCCGAACTCCACGGTCGCCGTCCGGAGCCCGCATATAGCGCGGAAGTCCTCGTTTTTCAGAGCCTCCGCCGTCAGCAGAGCCATGTCGTAGGCGGTGGTGTAGTGTCCGTCCGCGTCCAGCCCGGAGGGGGTGACAAAGTGCGTATCGTTCATGCCGATCTGCTTTGCACGCCGGTTCATGAGCTCCGCAAAGGCGGAAATGCTTCCCGAAACGCTTACCGCAGCCGCGTTCGCCGCGTCGTTACCCGACGGGAGCAGCATACCGTAGCACAGCGCCCGCCGTGTCACAGTGTCGCCTTCGGTAAGCCCCATTGACGTGCCTTCAACGCGGATAGCCATGCTGTCGGCGGTGAATTGCCGGTCAAGGTCGCCCGCTTCCAGCGTCAGCAGCGCGGTCATTATCTTGGTGGTGCTCGCCATAGCGTGCCGTCTTGTTTCGTTAAGTCCGTAAAGCATTCCGCCGG
>JAFZOA010000584.1 GCA_017550775.1 Ruminiclostridium sp.
AGGGTTGTCGTCACGGTTGTCACGGTTGTCACGGTGTCTCGCTAATGCCGCTCCGATCATTGGGGTTGGTGCTGACTGAGCTTTTGATGATAATGGACGAAAATGTATTAGTAAGATGTGAGATATTCACTATCGACGTGACAGGTTGCTACTCTTATTTCAAATCAGATACACATTAGATTGCTTTTTTTCTTTATATGTTTCAAAAACGGGACAGATTATTGATATACTCTTGATATTATATCGTTTTTGTGATACCTTTTTAATAGAGCGTTTCGTTTGTAGTTTTTGTGCGAAACGATCAAATAATTCCCTTGTGCTATTGATATTTATGGCTAGTTGTGATATAATTGACAAAAGGACTATTGGAAAGGAGGCGATAATATGAACGAAAATATAATTCTTTCAATGATAAAACCATATTTAAAAGGAATGCTTTTGACTTACGATGATTTTGATAACATTTTCAGCGACATATTATCGCCAAAAGAACAGTACGAGATTACATCCTTACTTGCTGATAAAGGTATAGAATTAGTTGATTCATACGATGAACAGGAAGACGCTTCTTTAGGGTACAAGTATTATCAAATGGCATTACCGTATTCAAAAAACGGGTTTATGACTTATGATAGCTTTGAAATTGCTTTTTCAGATTATTCAAGAAAACAACAGTACGAAATAGTTGAAGAACTGTACTCTTATGGCATAGAACTTGCAGATTCATTAGATGGCGTTACAGTAGTAGGTAGAGCTGATGTTTCACTCGTTCCCGATGACAATGATGGGATTTTCAATATTTTATATGACGAAAACATTTTTAAAGATACCTCAAACAGCTCCGAAATAATACACATTAATAAAATTGTAAAACAATCAAACGCAACACTATGTGCGCTTATTCAGCAAGGCAATATGCAGGCGAAACAAGATATTTGTATAAAGAATCAGAGACTTGTAAGCAAATATGCAGCATCATACTATGGATATTATGGCAGTGACTTGGATATTGAAGATTTAGAGCAGGCTGGATATATGGGGCTTATTGATGCCGCCGAAAACTTTGATCTTAGCAGAGACACAGCTTTCAGCACTTATGCTACGCCAAAGATAATAAGTTATATTGTGCGAGAAACAATCAATACTGGATTTACTATCAGATTACCAGTCCATATCGTAGAAAAAATCGCTAAAATAACAAAACTTGATGCTGCTTTTGATTCTGCTGGAATGAACTATGATGAAAGAATGACTTCAATTAGTGATGAGCTTCAAACACCGGCTGAAGAAATAAAATATCTGCTTTCAATTAGACAGCAGTATATGCAATGCACATCGCTTAATATACCTGTTGGCGAAGATGAAGTAACGGAACTCGAAGAATTTATCAAGGATGATGATGCGCTTTCGGTTGAAGATGAAGTAGATAATATTTTACTTTCAGAAACAATACAGAATGTGTTATCAACTTTAAAGCCAAAAGAACAAAAAGCAATAATGCTAAGATTTGGCTTTATTAATAATAAAATCCATACGCTTGAAGAAATAGGGAACATGTATGGGGTTACAAAAGAAAGAGCACGACAAATAATTGAAAAAGCGTTACGAAAACTAAAACATCCAACAAAAAAGAATAAACTTAAAGACTATTATTATGGAGTAAAAAATGGAAAGAGTTCTGAAAAAAGCTTTTGAAGACAAAATCAACAGTATAGATTTAGATGAAAAAACATTAATCGTTCTTAAAGGAATTCCCGCTCGATTTGGCATATCTGAAGTTATTGATCTTGATAAAATATTAGAGAACAAATTAGTATACTTCTTTGAATTGACTAAAATCAGAAAGATTTGTACATACGAAGAATTTTTATTATTAAGCGAATTCATTTTATCACAGTATTCTACAGTTTATATTATAAACAACAATTTGTTTATGGAACAATATCCATTAGAGTTAAGTTGCTCAGATAAGACTATCAAAGGACTTTTAACTCATTTTACTGAAACAGAAGATACCGAAAATGATGATTCTGATATCGGAGATATTGAAGAGATCATTTCCGCATTTGTCGGATTAAATGAAACCAAATGTGGTATTGTTGGTGTATATTGTGATGAGAATAGACTTCAAAATGATAAAGTAACTATTCTTAATCTATTTGATCAGGTAAATGTTTCTTTGGTTAATATTGAACAATCAAATGAATTTTTAGATATTGTAGATGAATCAGACTATGTTTACTTTGTTAATGAGCTTTCAAACGACAAACAAGCACTGACTATAAGAATAAGTAACTATATCGGAGATAAATATCGCCTTATGGATCACATTAAACTTGTTGTACAATATTGGTCCGAGGTTAAGGATGTTTTTATCCTACAGACTGAGCAAAATGTTGCTTCTTTCCAACACAGAGATGAGTTTAATAGTATTCTAAATAAGTATTGGGGTTATTCAGATTATCGTGAACTTTCTGTATATGACACGAATAAACTGGAAACCGGAGAAAAATCGGTAATAAAAGTTTCACAAGAAAAGATAATCTCAAATATAGTTGAACAGGTTGAGAATTGTGAGTTGTCTGAAACAAGTTACAGAGATGTTTTTGTCACTGCCCCGACAGGTGCAGGAAAATCTGTTATGTTTCAGATACCCGCTATTTATCTTGCTGAAAAATATGATCTTCTTACAATAGTAATATCTCCGCTTATTGGTTTGATGAACGATCAAGTCAAAAACCTTGAATTGAAAAATTATAAAGCCGCCGAAACTATTAATTCTGATATTTCCCCCATAGTAAAAGAAGAAGTCACAGAGAAAGTAGCCTCAGGTGAGTGCAATATCCTTTATATCTCTCCGGAGACATTGCTGAGCAGGAGTGATGTTGTTCAACTTATAGGGAATAGAACTATTGGAATGATAGTTATAGATGAAGCGCACATTGTAACCACATGGGGAAAGCAGTTCAGACCCGATTATTGGTATCTTGGAGATCACATTCAAAATTTAAGAAAAAACCAGCTAAAAAAGAAAGACCGCGCATTTGTTATAGCAACATTTACTGCGACAGCAATATATCATGGCTTAGAAGACATGTATACAGAAACTATAAATAGTCTGCATATGATAGACCCTATTACCTATCTTGGTTACATTAAGCGAAATGATATACAAATTAGAATCGAAAAACAGCAGAAACAAAAAAGTGGAAGAAATGAATATGAGCTTGATAAGTTGGAGATGATACAAAAGATTATCAAACGCTCAATGATAACTAATAAGAAAACACTTATTTATTTTCCAACGGTCGCATTGATCAACAGATGTTATGAGTATCTTAGTGCTGTTGGGATGGTATCAAATGTCGCTGAATACCACGGCTCCTTAACAAAAGATCAAAAGCTCGAAAGCTATGAAAAGTTTTATAATAAAGAAAAACTTGTGATGCTTGCTACCAAAGCCTTTGGTATGGGAATAGATATAAATGACATTGAACTGATCGTCCATTTCGCTCCTACCGGAAATGTTTGCGATTATGTGCAAGAAATAGGACGTGCGGCAAGAAAAGAAAACTTGATTGGCGAAGCATATTACAAGTATGACACCAGAGATTTTAAGCATATAAATAGGCTACACGGATTATCAACAATAAAAAAGTATCAGCTTATTGAAGTAATAAACAAAATAATTGAATTATACTTCAACGGATTGAAAAACGGGAGGAGAAAAAACTTCACCAAAAAAAGAAATGCAATGCTGCTTGATGCTGAAAACTTCACATATATTTTTGGCAATCCAATCAGCGATGAAGATGATAATATAAACAAGGTTAAAACTGCGCTCTTAATAATACAAAAGGATTTTGAAAGCCGTATAGGATTTTCGCCTATTAATGTAAGACCAATCCCACTGTTTTCACAAGGATTCTTTGAAATAAACGAAAAAGATCAGTCAAGGCTGAAAAAGAAATATCCCGATTGTCTTGAAGAAATAAACATTCAAAAACATATCTGTAGAGTAATGCTTGATATGATCTGGAAGAAAGACTATTCTTCGCTGTCTTTCCCCAAATTCAAATTCTTACTGTATTCCAAAGACCCTGAGTTAGATTTGGTAAATAAGATAAATATGAATCCAGCATTATGTGTTGAAATCAATTTTGCAGATGAATATTCAAGCATTTTTTCGAGAATATGGGGAAACATTAAAACATTTATAAACAAAAAAGTTGTATCTAATGAATACACATCCATTGTAGAAATGGCGGATGCTTTGCAAGATGATAAGATTACCAAGTATAAAGCACGATCAATTTGCGAGGTAGTTATATCTTCGATGAATTCCTACAGGAAAAAGTTTGCAAACAATCCACAGCCTATAGCAAAGGAGAACACCACCAATACAGGCGAAACCAAATATCAGTTTCAAGTTGCAGTCAATTCCTACTTTGAATGGGTACGGAGGTTATATAACACTATATTATCCGAAGTTGAAAACGGAGAATTATATCTTATCAATGACGGAAGAAAAACCGTCAAAGAGGTTAGCGTCGTTCTCGGAGTTCTTGAAGCCATTGATGTTCTATCATTCAATATGATTGGTGGTGCAAACAGCCAGCTTTATATTTACATAAACCAGATACAAAGTTTAAGGAATATAAAGAATAAGCCAGCAAGTTACAAAAACAAACTCTTAGACGGTGTTGCGGATCGTCACCTTATCTCCGTGAAGATGTTGACATTTCTCTACGAAAACGACTTTACAAGTGAAGAAATATGGGATTATCTTGAAGACTATTTTCTCGGAAAGATACCAGAAAAAGTAAAAAGAGATTGTCAACACGAGAGACCTAATTTGGAATTTAATTAAAAGATTTTTATCCTACCGGTGTATTGTATTTTTTCTTAAATAGTGTTATAATAAAGAAAAGGTGAAAAGGAGGGAGTCGTTATGTCAATCTCAATAAACGAATTCAAAGCCAATATCGATCAGTATATCCTATTAGCCAAAACGGAAGATCTGTTCATTCAGCTCGACGGCGATGTTGTTATGAAACTTTCGAATACCAAAAGCGACAGACGTAAGATTGCGGAGTCGCTGCTCGGCGCTGTGCCTGCCGACATTACACTTGAACAGTCCAGAGATATGAAGGCGGTTGAATTATGAAAGTAGTTTTTGATACTTGCGTGGTTATTTATGTGCTGCAAAGACGAGAGCCTTTCTGCACCGACGCTATGAAGCTCGTTAACGCCGTGTCCGATCAAACGATCACGGGGATATTAACAGCAAAATCAATAACCGACATATACTATCTTATGCGGAAAAACCTTCACAGCGAGGAAGCTGCACGCAATCTGCTCGGGAAGCTGTTCATTCTCTTTGATGTCGAGGATACCTATTCGGTGGACTGTCACGGAGCAATAGTTTCGCCGGTTGCCGATTATGAAGATGCAGTTATGGTACAGACGGCTAAGCGTATCAGTGCAGACTGTATAGTTACACGGAATCAAAAGGACTATGCTAAATCCGATGTACCTTTTCTCTCCCCGCATGAGCTTCTTGGGAAAATAATAACCGTCCGCCCCGATAACGAGACGAACGGCTGACGGTTATTCATTTAAGATACTGATCATTATAGCTGCGCCGAGTCTGAATCCTCTCTCGAAGTCCGCTTCGCATTTAAGCTGCGTTTCGATGTGAAGCTCGTCGGTATAGGCGTTCAGCAGCTCCTTACAATCCGGGAACTGGTCGAGAAGCTGTTCCTCGGTATCGCAGATAGTTTTTCGGTTGTCGGTGTACCGCTTGGTAGCGGGTGCCGGTTTCTCGCAGGGGTTGATCTCGCCGTAGTATAGCTTGCTTATTATGCTGTTCATCTGAAAATCCTCCAAAATATTACTTTAATAATAAACAGATATGTGCTACGGCTTGGACATTATTTGGACATTAATTTTACAAAAAGTGGCTTTAAAATGCCACAGTGTACTTTTGGTTGGCTGCGGAGAACCCGCATTATATAAGCGTTTGCGGCACTTTGCGATAACACGCAAAAAGCAATCTTGGGATTTCAAGTCCTATCTCCGCAACCAAACTTCAAGTCTCGTAAACGGCTTGGTTAAGCCATTTACTCCATTAAGGAAACGATGATTAAAGCTTGTTTGTTGATTGCGTTGTAGATTTAGTTGGCAGATTGTACAAATTCTCCGCGGGCTTGCTGGCGCAAGTCAAGGGGAATTTGTGCAAAATGACGGCTAAAGATGCAATGCAAGCGACATGCAGGATTAAATCAGCGGTTCCTTAACAAAATGAGTGGTGCTGCACTGTACAGCACCACTTTTATTTATTCAGGGATATTGACGTTTTCACCCTCGCCGCCGCGGTGGTGAAAACATTATTCTGTACGGTATTACAGCTCCACGCCGTTGCGCTTCAAAAGCTCTCTCGCGCTCTCTACCGAGTCGATACCCGTCGGGTTCTTGATCGGCGCGAACTCCTTCTCCCTTACCACCTCGTACGGCAGGCAGGTGGAAAGCTGGTGTATCATGTCGAGGACAAGCTGCTCGAACTTGTAGCCGTTGGGCTCGGTGGGCTTCACCGGCTCGCCGTTCTCGTCAATGTACGGTATCTTCTTCTTTACGACGTGAAGCGGCATTCTGTCGTCCGTCACGCCCGCAAGCTCGCTCGTGCGGAACAAATAGTTGAGGATAACGCCGTAGTTGTACGCAGGCTCGCCGTTCGCGTCCTTCGCGTTCATCATGTCGTCCGAGAGCTCGTAATACTCCACGATAGACGGTCTTCCGTCCTCAAGGCAGATAACTCCCACCTTCTCATCGGGAGCCGCCTTGCGCACCACCTTCGCGCCCACGGAAACGTCCGCGAGCACGGTCGCGCCCACGAAGCACGGGTCGCATATCCTCTGGAGAACATTGTCCACCGCGAACACGTCTATCCACTCTATCCCCTCGTCGGTGAGTATCTTATCCAGCCCCGCGCGAACCATTGACGAGTACCAGCCCGCATTGCCGTTCGGCGAGGTGGAGATACGGTCCTTCGCCTCCATGTAGAGCTTGCCGTTATAGTCGCAGGCGGGAGCCATGTCCTGCTTGAAGAACACGATGCGGTCTTCCCTGTAGCCGAAGAAGTTCTTCTCTTTAAGGAATTTCACGGTCGCGTCGTGGTTCTTCTCGCTCGTCATGACGAAAAGCCGGATCCATGTGTCGGTCTCGCGGACAACGTCGAGCAGGTTGCTTATTATGCGCTCGAAGATGTAAACGGGCTTGGTGAGTCCGATATCGAACATACCCTTGGGATTATCCGAGCCGAGGCGCGTTCCCATACCGCCCGCAAGCAGCATAGCGGCGGTCTTGCCGGCCTTTATCGCCTTAACGCCCGCGTCGTAAAGCTCCTTCCTGCGCGACTCGATCTCGCCGAGCTGCATTGCCGCCAGCGGGGAGAACTCTCCGCGCTCTTCTCCGGCACCGCTCCCTATCCTTTTCAGGACGGAGAAATCGGTCTCCGCGACCTGTGTTATGAGCGCCGCCTTCTGTTCCTCCGACAACCCGTCGTAGTACTTGAAAACGTGCTCCTGTCCGATAGCCGCCATTTTTGCCTTTGCTTCTTCATAGTTCATGGTCAAGTTCCTCCTGATTATAATATGTTCCGGCTTTTGAAACAGCCGGGTTTGATAAAGTATGCTCAAAAAACGATTACAATTCAATAATATCAAATCCCGCGCCTTTTGTCAAGAGTTTATTGTCACCTCCGATATTGACTTTTACCCGTCAATATGTTAATATATAGTATCGGTTTCTGACGATACGTCCCGGAAATATTCAGGAAAACTTTGAAAATTTTCCGGGACCGCGCGACCATTTCTGTTTTTTCGCGTTTATATAATCAGAAAGGCAAATACAAACCACTACCGAAAGGAAGTAATCATTATGAAAAAGCAGGCACTTATTTTAACGGCAGCTCTTGTTACATTAAGCATCGCGGGCTGCTCCGAAAGCGGCTCCAAGCCCGCAGACACCACCACCGCTGCTGCGGCTGCTTCGACGACCACTGCGGCGGAAACAACGGCTGCAACTACCACTGCTGCGGAGACCACCACCGCGAAGGCAGAGCTCACTCTTCCCGAGGAGCGCCTGTTCGGCGGATATGTAGTCTCCGAGACTGACGCAGAGCTTCTCTCCGAGCCCGGCGAGAAAGGCGAGACTCTCTCAAAGATCCCCTCCG
>JAFZOA010000585.1 GCA_017550775.1 Ruminiclostridium sp.
TATCTCCGAGCCCTCATATCCGAGAGCCATTATATCTCTTCCGTTCACCGCGAGCTGCTTCAGCGAAAAGCATTCTTTTTCCGCAATTATTTTTCTTGCAGTCTCCGCGGCGGCGCGGTATATCTTTATCCGCTCCCTGCATTCAGGAGCTTTTCCCATATTATCAGCAATATGGACCTTTATCATGTCAAAGAACATATCCTCGCCGTATCTGTTGAGATATCTTTTTATCAGCGGTTTTCTGTCCTCTATCACGATATCGTGCGTCTGTACGAGCATTGTTACGCTTTCGGATATCGCATTCCCGTATTTAAGACGCCTGAAAAAGCTTTCGGCAATAGCGGTGCTTCCCTTTGCGTGGCCCTTGAAATGACCTACGCCGTCCTCACCCATTGTGAAGTACATCGGCTTTCCGATATCGTGGAGAAGCATCGCGAGCCGCAGATGCACCTGTGGTTCTATCGCCGAAACGGTCGCGATGATATGCTCCATAACATCACGGTCGTGGTATTTCGTATGCTGTTCAAAACCACGGCAGATTGAAAACTCCGGCAGAAAGACCGATATCACATCATAGTATTCCCTTAGAATATTCCCGCATTCACCGCAGATAAGCTTGTTAAGCTCTGATGCTATGCGCTCACCCGAAATGTTTTCGAGAAGCCGGCGATTTCTGTGTATAGCGTCGGATGTCGCAGGTTCTATTTTAAGTCCGAGACACGAAGCAAATCTAAGCGCGCGCAGGATACGAAGCCCGTCCTCGTTGAAGCGTTCGTCCGGGTCTCCGATAGCGCGTATAACTCCGTTCTGAAGATCGGCGCGTCCTCCGAAGATATCGATGATACCCGTTCGGGTGTTGTATGCCATAGCATTCACCGTAAAATCACGGCGTTTAAGGTCTTCGGCAAGCTTTGTCGTGAATGTGACGTTCTCGGGGCGACGGTTGTCGCTGTAATCTCCGTCAACGCGATAGGTAGTGACTTCTATCGGCATTCCGCGTGAGATAACGGTAACGGTGCCGTACTTTATACCGGTCTCGATAAGGCGGAACTCTGAGAGAGCCTGCTTAATCTCGTCCGGACGCGCACTCGTGGTGACATCATAGTCCTTCGGTTCTCTTCCGAGCATAAAATTGCGGACACAGCCGCCCACAGCGTATGCCTCATACCCGCATTCGCAAAGACGGTCAATGACCGCCTCCACGCCCTCGGGAAGAATGAATTTATTCATTGCTCATCTCTTTTATGATCATATTTGCTTTTTCATAGATAGTCTCCGGCTTCTCGCCGACAAAGAACTCTCCGCACTCGTACAGTAACTTTCCGTTTACCATAGTGCGCTTTATATTTTCCTTGCTTCCCGCATAAACGATATTCTTCGCAATATTGTTAAGGGGCTGCATATTCGGTCTGTTAAGGTCTATCTCGATTATATCGGCTTTCTTTCCGACCGCGAGGACGTCACAGTCATAAAGTCTCATAGCTTTCGCGCCGTTCACACAGGCCATTTTCAGCACTTCGGACGCATCGCAGGCTTCGGCATCGTAATCCTTGACTTTCTGGAGACCTGTCACAAGGAACATTTCCCTGAACATATCGAGGCAGTTATTGCTAGCGGGGCCGTCGGTGCCTATCGCTACCGGTATATCTTCTCTGAGGAAGCGTGTTATCGGCGCGATTCCGCTTGCGAGCTTAAGGTTAGACGCTGGATTTGTGACTGCAAAAAGTTTCTTTTCCTTATAGATATCTATATCCCTTTCGCTCATCCATACGCAGTGATAACCGCCGCCGCCGTAGTTGTACATACCGATGCTGTCGAGGTACTCTGTAGGTGTCA
>JAFZOA010000586.1 GCA_017550775.1 Ruminiclostridium sp.
AACGCGCTGCTGAAAAGCTTCGCGTCCGCGCTGTCGTACTTCTCCGATAAGGTAAGATATGTGTGCAGGGTAGAGGCCGACCGCTTCTGCGTGCTTGCGGAGTACGACGACAACATTGTGAACGACTTTGAGAACTTCACCCGCCGCTTCTCGTCCAACGAGCTGCTTGTGGGAGGAAACACGAGCTTCGGCATCATGTCGAGCGCGTATATCCCCGACATGACCGCCGCGTTCAGCTTCGACCAGGCGTTCGACAACGTGAACTTAGCGCTCAAATATTCCAAGGCTCACAGCATCGCGATATGCAGCGTCTATAAGACCGAGATGCGCGAGGAGCTCAACCGTACCATAGAGATCGCCGGCGACGCTATGAAAGCGCTCAAAAACAGCGAGTTCAAGGTGTTCTTCCAGCCGAAGGTGTCCGTGTCCCAGAACCGCATAGTGGGTGCAGAGGCGTTAGTGCGCTGGATAAAGCCGAACGGAGCGGTAGTTACTCCGGACAGCTTTGTTCCGTTCCTCGAAAAGAACGGCTACATCGTGAAGATAGACTTCTTCGTGTACGAGGAGGTCTGCAAGTACCTGCGCCGCCGTCTTGACTGCGGACTTGAGGTGCTTCCGATCTCGGTGAACGTGTCGAGGATACACATGCTCAAAAACGACTTTATCCCGCACCTCGTCGAGATAGTTCACCGCTACCGTATCCCGACGGAGCTCATAGAGCTGGAGCTTACCGAGAGCGTATTCATGGCGAACGAGGAAAACGCTGTCCGCACGCTGGGGGCTCTGCGCGAGAAGGGCTTCAAGGTGTCGATAGACGACTTCGGCTCGGATTACTCGTCGCTGTCGCTGCTGAAGCGTATGCCGGTGGATGTGCTCAAGATAGATAAGGGCTTCTTCTCCGGAGACCACATCGAGGAGAAGGAGAGTATCCTGCTTTCAAGCGTCATCGACATGGCGAACAAAATGGATATCGACATCATCTGTGAGGGTATCGAGACCGAGGAACAGGTGGATTTCCTGAAAAACAGCAAGTGCGATACCGCGCAGGGCTTCTTCTACGCGAAGCCTGTGCCAATCGCGGATTTCGAGGATATGCTCGAAAACGGTATCAATCCAATTTCGGAAAAGAGAGAGAAATGATCGCATAGAAACTGATTTATTTCACATCAAAATATAGACATATTTGTTTTCACTATCGCCTACAGCGGTGGGAAAAAGGAAATAAAGCTTGTCCATAGATAGTATGATATATGGCTCCCATGCATTATGCATGGGAGTTTTTTGTGTGTTCTAATCTTGTCCTTACCGGCATACAATAGCATAGAAACAAAACGAAAAGGACGGGTAAAGACATGACAGGAAGATTTTATGAGGCGGCGGCGCTGCTTCCGCCGTTTGAGAACACACTTCGCGCTGTGCCGCAGCGCATAGCCGACGCGGCATGCGAGATACGTCTGCGGACGGGAAGACCGCCGGTGGTGGAAACTCCGTCGGAGCGGTATGTCTGCTCGGGAAGGAACGTTACCTCCGAGGAGATACGCGGCTGCGTCAAGTTCTTCTGCGACTACTCGCTGTACAGTGCGGAGCGCGAGATCGCCGACGGGCGGATAACCCTGAAAGGCGGTCACCGCGCTGGATTTACGGGTACCGCGGTGATACGGGGCGGGGAAGTGACCGCGCTGCGTGACATATCTTCCGTCAATCTGCGTATTTCCTCTGAGCACAAGGGCATAGCCGAGAAACTGATGAGTATGACCGTGTTCGAGAGGGATTTTGCGGGACTGCTGCTGCTCGGAGCGCCGCTTAGCGCAAAGACGACGATGCTGCGGGATTACGCACGGCTGCTGTCGGCGTTCGCCCGTACCTGCGTCATCGACGAGAACGGAGAGATAGCTGCGATGTATCGTGGTGTGCCGCAGAACGATGTGGGGCTGAACTGCGACGTGCTGGATATGTTCCCGAAGGACGAGGGGATAATGCGCGCGGTGAGACTGATGTCGCCGGAGTACATAATCTGCGACGAGGTAGGGACCGAGTACGGGCAGCTTGCGGACTGCGCGGGAAAAGGCGTGAAGCTTGTGCTCTCGGCGCACTGCGGTAGTATGGACGACGCGGCGAGAAATACCGCGGTGCGGGCGCTTGTGAGCTCGGGTGCGGTGAACTACTGCGCGCTGCTCGGGAGCGGGGAGAGTATAGGCAAAGTTTTGGGTCTGTGGAGAGTGAGCGGAGTTGAGGATATTGGAGGCTGCGGGAGCGGCAATGATCTGTACCGCGGCCGGAGCCGTAGTCTCGTCGGCGCTGCGGCTGCGGTGTAAGCAGCTACGGACAATGCTGTCACTTACGGGGGAGATATCGGCTAAGATACGCTACCGCGCGGTACCGCTCCCGGAACTTATAGAAGAGCTGTCCTGCGAGAGCGTTTATTCCGACTTCGGGTTTCTTAAGCGCGTGAACGGGTATCTGAACGGCGGTATGACAGTTC
>JAFZOA010000587.1 GCA_017550775.1 Ruminiclostridium sp.
AGAAGGGGAGCTTGGCTATACTGTTGGTCAGCCTTATCAATTCGACTGGGTCACAGGTGGTCAGCCTGCTATACTTCCTTCCGCTGTAGAGTATTCGGAATCTGTTCTTGACGGGTATAGATTCGGTACACCTACAATGTTGACAAGAGATGACGGTAAGTTCAGTGTTGGTAATATGGGTGATTTTTCCGGAGCAACTTTCAAATGGAAAACCGGTGATGATGCAAACGGATATACTTATAGCTTTGATATTCCTGCTTGTTATGGTTACGGTTCATATATTATTTATAACGGAAAAATATATTTTTGTGGTTCAAGAGCTTCTGACGATCTAATAACATCTAATGCAACGTTGAAATCTACTAATTTTTCATATAGTACTATTCAACGAGGATATTATAAATCATCTGACGGTGAAACGCTTGCAGAAGCCGGTTGTACATCTGTTGTAGGTCTTCAAGGTGGATTTTTTTACATGACTGAACCGGGTATGTCTGTTAATCCAACTACTACAACAAGTTATACCGGCGAGATGCTGCAAGCCGAAGTAGGCGGTGGTACGTTAAGCATTCCGAAAACATATCTTGAACAAATTGTCGGTAACTCTATATCGTCGGGTCTTACATCTGCTGACCCGACGATAACATTAGATAGCAATGGTAATATTGCCACTATTGATAATATAGATGTTTCTACTCTTGAGAACCTTTTACAGCAGCTTTCAGAGAATCAGCTTGAATTTGATAATGTTGAAGGGTATCTGCAGACGATAACACAACTTTTAAGTAATGGGAATGCAAGCACAAATCAAATAAGCAGCATTCTTGCAAATGTTCGTACCGGAGTTGCAAATACAAGCGCAGCTATAGATGCACTTAAAACAGTTCTTACAGGCGTTAGGGAACTTGATGCAGCACAGGTAGACAAGCTTACCAACATTGACGAACAGACAGCAGCTATAGCCGAAGCTCTAACTCTCGCTCAAGAAGCGGAGCTTGAACGAGAGGAAACAGAGTTTTCATATCTTGATATTAATCATATTGGACTTACGGAAGCTAATGACTTTGTTTCAAGATTTACGATCGTTAATCAATGTCAGCAGCTGCTTAGCAATGTTCTTGACGGTGACAGATATATTAACCGTGCTCCTAATTTCAAATTTTACTTTGACAGTGACGGCGACGAGGTGCAGGAAGTATATACAGCGTTCGATCTCAGCTTTCTTGATAGTACATTAGATAATCGTCATCTTGCTGATAAGTCAAGATTTGCTAAATCTATGACGGTTCGGGACTTTCTCCAGCAGCTTATTATATTTATCTGTTATGTAGCGTTTGCGATAAAGATGTTAAAGAAGCTTCCCGGATTGCTGGGTTCTGCTGAATCTGAAGTAAACGACTTTGTTACTATTGATAAAATTTAGGTGGTGTCAATATGTGGGATATGATTACCGAGTTTTTCGGAGGTATAACCGATTTCTGGGGCGGCGTTTTCAATGGCTTGCTTGATTGGATAATCGAACTCATAAACGGCTTTGTCGGTGGTATTGCGGATATAATCCTTTCCTGGCTTGAAAGCTCCGGTCTTTCGATCGAGATCCCGCCGAGCGTGTTTGATATTCTTTGTGAATTGTCTATAGGCGTCGGTTATATTTTTCCTGTAAGGGCTTTGCTTCCTATTCCCATGATAATGGTATCATTCTATGTTTTGAAGCTTGTCTTTGCGGTGTACAGGATAATAGCGTCTACGATCATCAGGCGCGTGAGTGTAAAGGTATAATAATATGTTTGACTGGATAACTGATTTAATCGTTAATATACTGCTGTTTATAGGTGCTTGTCTCTTACCGTTTACAGTAATGTCGATCTTCTATTACATTTACTACAAATATGTAAAAAAGATAGAGATACCGAAAAAAGAGTTCATTTCAAAGGTAAAACGAGTCAGTTTTATTAAGCGTTTGTTTATCGATTTTCCTAAACAGTTTGTGCTCGATATGCTTACAAGAAATCCGAATGAATTCGGTCTGTACGGATTTCACTTATTTGTCGGAGAACAGGGAAGCGGAAAAACGGTTGCAACTGCTGAATTCCTTAGACGTATTAAGCAGAAATATCCGCTTTGTCAGATAGCAACAAACTTTGAGTATAAGAATGAAGACAGTCAGATCAACTCCTGGAAAGACCTTGTTTTCAATAATAACGGTATATATGGTCAGGTAGATGTTGTTGATGAGGTTCAGAACTGGTTCTCTTGTAATCAATCAAAAGACTTCCCGCCGGAGATGATCCATGAGATCACGCAGGAGCGAAAGCAGCGCAAGATCTTTATAGGAACAACACAGCGTTTTGAGAGAATGGCTAAGCCGCTTCGGGAACAAATCAATTATTTGTATTATCCTGTTACGATAGCTGGCTGTCTGACTATTGTTAAGGTCTGCAAACCTTCTGTTGACTCTGAGGGTCAGATCACAAAGCTTAAAGGTGCTCGGTTCTATTTCTTTGTACATGACAAGGAGATCAGGGATAGCTTTGATACATATCATAAGATCAAGAAACAAGCAGAAGCAGGCTTCTATGATAACAAATCAGATGACAAACTTACAATTACTACAGTTCTGGAACAGAAAACGACAAAAAGCACGCGCAAACGGTGAAACGCTTGCGTCACCGTTTGCGCGTGCAGTTGTCGGAAAGGAGGTATAAGTATGCATATCGGATATATTTTAGCTATCATTTTCCTTGTTATATACTTGATCTTCAAGTTTATTGAAGCGAATAAAGCACGTAAAGCTGAGCTTGAAGAGCTTCGTAAACATGAAGATGACATAGAGAATTTAAAACTATAACACAGGGGTTTTCTTATGGAAAACATCATTTTGATCGACTGGTTCGCCATGAGCTACCGGAAGAGGGGAACAACTCCTTTTGACGTTATCCGGTCTTTGAAGCTGAAAGAAGATATCGAGTTCAAGGCGTTTCCTGGTAGATATATGTACCGCGACCGGCTTTCCTTCGGGAATATACACATCTACTATAACAACATTAACGCCGATCAGGACTTCCCGATGTTGGAAATGTCCGGTCAAGGGTGCCGAGAGTTCGAGACATTCAGCGAGATCTCGTTTGATGATCTCTTCGAGCTTGCGAAAGATACCGAAAACTACCATGTAACGCGCCTGGATATTGCTTACGACGATCATACCGGTATTCTTGATATTAATCAGATCGAGCAGGACTACCGCGCGCGCAATTGGGTCTCAAACAGCACAAAAGGACGCATAACCGTTGATGTCAGCCGGGAAAAGAACTCAGACGGGCGATACATAGAGGGTATTTCGGTAATGACGGGCACGAAAAGTTCGGATATGTACATGAGAATATATGATAAAGCGATAGAGCGCGGTATCAAGGACGGGCGGCATTGGGTGCGCTGCGAGCTCGTTCTCAAACAGGACAGGGCTGTAACGTTCATTCGGAACACGGAGCCGATCGGTCAGAAGTTCCGGGGTGTGATACACAACTACTTCCGGTTCCTGACTCCCAGCAAAAAGGATAGCAACCGGCGCCGGTGGGAAATGCGTCCGTACTGGAAGAAATTTCTTGAAAATGCCGGTAAAATAAGCGTTTATACGCCTAAAGATATTGACTATAATCTATCCCGACTTACTAAGTATGTATTCAAGCAAGCCGGAAACAGCATTGATACATACATTCGTTGTGTTGGTGTGTTCCGCTTCTTTGACGATCTGATCAAGCGCAGTACAAAGCTCAATCCGAAGCAGAAGTATCTGATAGAACAGTGTCGGCTGCTGTATGAACAAGGGCAACAGATAGACGAGGCGACAATTGACAGGATTTCACGAAGTTTCAAAGCATGAACAGACTTTCAGATGATGATATGTATGCAGTTCCGGAAGATCGCACGGCTCATGCTGACTGTAAATACTGCTTATGTCGGCTGTGTATGTATCTCCGGTATGTGTGCCGGAGTTGCTGGTTGTGTGAGTTCCGGGCATATCCGCGGCGGGCGTGTATGTGGTTCGTTCCGTTCGTGCTCCGGCGGTCTCCTTATTGGGAGTGGTTCCGGGAGTTGGAGCAGCTGCGCCGGGTAAAGTATGATGTACTTGATTTTAAGGGGTGATGATATGGGACAAGATCATATTCTACTTGCTTTTAGAAAACGTTTGAGAAAACGTGGATATACAGATATACATATTTACAATACTTATATAATTGATGAAAACGGTAAAAAGGATTACAGTTTTTATCGTGTAGATGCTATTGAACCTTTAGCTAAAACAAAAGTGTGTGTTACCGATCACTTATTGAATTTTCAGTTTTATATGAAATAAATGTTTACCTGTTGGTAAGTAAACTTTTACTATAGATAAATAAGTTTACCCCTTGGTCGGTAAACATCTCGATATGTTTACCTGTTGGTAAGTAAACTTTTACTATAGATAAATAAGTTTACCCCTTGGTCGGTAAACATCTTGATATGTTTACCTGTTGGTAAGTAAACTTTTACTGTAGATATATAAGTTTACCCCTTGGTCGGTAAACATCTCGATATGTTTACCTGTTGGTAAGTAAACTTTTACTATAGATAAATAAGTTTACCCCT